>JAAUPU010000662.1 GCA_012032975.1 Caldilineaceae bacterium
AAAGCCGTTGAACTTGTGCCACATCTGTTCAGGTGATATTGGCACAACTTGGCGTCGATGCCCTTCAGCGCCTCAGCGATCGCGGTGCAACGCGGAGTAATTTTTCCGTCTAAGGCTCTGACGCGTAATAATCGCTTCAAATTGGAATGTCGTTGGGTTTGATTGTGTAGTTCCACTCGCCGTGGAAATGGTGACGTTCGATGTTGATCGCAGCCAATTCGGCTTTGGAGACTTTGATGCCGCGCGGATAGCGCGAGCGATCGATCGCGCAGGTAACATTGAGGCCTTTCTCGGTTGAGGTGGCAGCGATCAGCTGAACGATGACTTTATGGCTGATGAGCGGCTTGCCGCGCCAGTTCTGAGTGATGTACGCGAACAGGCGATGCTCGATGCGGTTCCATTTGCTGGTGCCGGGCGGGAAGTGGACGACCGTGAGGGCGAGACCTGTTTGATTGGCGAAGCGTTGCAACTCGCGTTTCCACAGATGAACGCGGGCGCCGTTGCTGCCGCCGCAATCGGCCGTGATGAGGAGACGATCGGCATCGCGATAGCGGGCTTTGCCGAGCCGCTGCCACCAGCGACGGATGCTCTCGACCGCGAATGCCGCGGTATCGGCGTCGATGCCGACATTGACCCAGCCCTGGTTGGCGGCGATGTCGTAGACGCCGTAGGGGGCGACCTTGCCCAATCGCTTGATCTCGAAGTCGTGAACGCGGACCGGCTCGGGCTCACCCTTGCGCCGCAACTCTCGACCACCGTTCTTGAAGTCGCCCACCAGCTCCTTTTTCTTGGTGTCGACCGAGATCGCCGGTTGGCCGGCGGCGAGCGCGGCCTTGACCTTGGCATTGATGTACTCGAACTGCGCATTGCGGTCGGGATGCTGCGTGCCCTCCCGGGTCTTGCGGTTGGCCTGACAGCTATAGTCCAGCTCGCGCAGCAGCAGGCCAACCAGCTTCTGGCTCGCCTCGAAGCCCTGCTGGCGCAACGCCGTGGCGATGTTGCGCTGGCTGCGGCTGACCCAGCGCAGCGGCGACTGCGGATCGCCGCGGATCGCGCCCTCGATCAGTCTCTCGAGCCTCGCCAGGAGGCCGGGTTGACGTTCAACCGCTCTCCTGCGGCCACCGCCGCGCCGCCGGATACGTTCGCCTGGCTCGTTGTTGCCAGCCTTCAACTCGGCAATGCCACGATTGATCGTGCTGCGCGCGATCCCCGTCGCCGCAGAAACCGCCGTCACCCCGCCGCGGCCAAATGCCAGCGCCTCATTGGCTGCAAACAGCCGACGCCCTCGTTCATCCAGAAAATCGGCGATCCGGCGATAGCGGGTTTGAAGCGCATCAACATCAATCATCGCCACAAGATATCGATACTTCCAATCGGGTATATCAATATATTGATTCCATTCTTGCGTTCATCTCTTCATTCAGATTCGATTATTTCGCGTCGAGTCCTTAGTTCGAGGCGAGATGCTGGCGGGTCCGAGATCATGGAAATCTTCGCCCTTGTGCAGCATGTGCCAGAGGGCGATGGCGATCTTGTGGCCGCCCGCGAGGGCGGCGCGTTTTGGGCCGCGTCGAGTTTTGATGCGGTGATACTTGTCGCTGACGAAGGTCGGCTTCTTGGCGCGCGAGGCGGAGACGGCAGCCTGTACCAGGGCGGTGGTGAGGTGGACATTGCCCTTGCGGGCGCCGGCCGCCTTGGACCGTTTGGCGCTGCGGGCGTTGCCCGGGCAGGTTCCAGACCAGGCGGCGAACTGGGCGCAGGTCGGGAAGGCAGCGACATCGGGCCCGACCTCGGCCAGGATGACGGTGGCGAGGACGTAGTTGACCCCGGGAATGGTGCGCAGACGGGCGATGATCTTGCTGTAGGGCGCGACAACGGCGTCGATGGCGGCCTCGAGTTGCTGCATCTGCTCGTCGAACAGGTCGAGGGTTTGCAGATGCTGGGCCAGCACGATGCGGGCGCCCGGTGCCAAGGTGCGGCCTTTGAGGGCGGCGACGATCTGCGACGTCTTCTTGCGCAGACGCCCTTTGGCGAGGCCCGACAGCAGCTCGGGGTTCTCGTTGCCATCGCGCAGCGCGCGCAGCATGGCCATGCCGCTGACCCCGAAGACGTCGCTCAGCACGCCGGCCAGCTTGATGCCGACGCTCTCCAGCAGCTTCAGCACCATATTGCGCTGGCGCGTGATGCTATGGGTCAAGCTGCTGCGCGAGCGGGTCAGCCCACCCAGCTGGCGCTGCCACGCCGGCGGCACGAAGCTGCTGTTGATCAGGCCGAACCGCAGCAGCGTCGCCAGCCACTCCGCGTCACAGGCGTCGGTCTTACGGCCGGGCATGTTCTTGACCTGATGGGCATTGGCCACCACCAGCTCGAACTGCCCTTCCAGCGCCTCCACCACCGGCAGCCAGTAGACCCCCGTGGCCTCCATCGCCACGTGGGTCACCTTGTGGCTCTGCAGCCACTGCCGCAGCTCGGCAAGCTCGCCCGACGTGGTACCGAACGTGCGCAGTTCCTTCTTCACTTTCTTCGACCCGACCAGCACCACTGCCACGATGCTGTCGCGGTGCACGTCCAAGCCGGCGCCGCGCGCCACATGTACCTGCATCTCCACCTCCGACGTTACGGTCAGCGACCGCCCGTACGCCGGCCAAAGTCATCAGATCCTCCTATGCGTGCTCCCCGGTGAAGAGGGCGACAAAATGTGATACCTCCAAGCTGGCGCGGGCCAGTCTCCTTATGCGGGGTCAAACCCCAAGGAGGTTTCGGTCTCGACGAGCGGTCACCAAACGCATCGTCGCAGACCTCGGCCCGTGCCGCTCTTCCTCTTGCGCCGCAGCACCGCTGCCATTTTCACAGCATCGTGGTGCGCGCCCGCGGGCTGGGGGGTCTCCCCAGCGAAGCCGAGCGACGCGCCGGGAGCGCGCCACTCCTGTGGCGCTCATAGGTGTGTGATCGACAAGAAGAGCGCCACAGGAGGGGAGCGCTTCCAGCGCATGAGCATCTTTCGAACCGCAAGCGTCTCGCTTGCTCGTGTTCATGAGCGAACGACACGCTACCGCGCGTCAGACGCGCGCACGCGGTCCGGAGGAAATCCGAGGTCAGAGCGCCTGCAGCAGGGCCCAGGCGATCATCGCCATACCGATCACCGAGACGAACCAGGCGGCGGTACGCAGCCATGGAACGCCGATCACGTAGATGATGGCGTAGGCGAGCCGCGCCCAGAAGAAGATCATGGCGCCCATAGCCGTCGTCGCATTGGCCTTGCCCGCGGCAGCCGCGATCAGGACCAGGGCGGCGAA
>JAAUPU010000663.1 GCA_012032975.1 Caldilineaceae bacterium
ATGGTGTTCGCATCACCGCATCAACCACCGGCATCTCAAAGGACCCCTTTCTAAATTCACCTCACTTCGTTTCAGTCCGATTGCCATCCTCGGCAAAGGTGGGTCTATGGCAGATAGCCAGATATTTTACTCCGCTCTGCTCTGGATCATTTTCTGGGGCGCGATCGGCGGCGTCTTTACCCCGCGAATCTATGGTCGTAAAGATCTCGATGTCTCTAAAGCGACTCTGGGGGGCGCGCTGGTGGGGGGCGCGCTTGGTCCATTTGGTCTGATTCCACTCTGGTACAAGACGCCCCAATTCACCAAGTGGATCAACGGCGTCGCCAGCGTGCTCATTCTGGGCATTCTTGTCTGGGCCTTTGCGCGCGCCTATCCGCACAATCTGTGCGTGACGGATTCTCGCTTCGTCGCCTCTCAATTGACCAACGGCCTTGTCATCGGCCTGATCTACAGCCTGATGGCGTTGGGCCTTACGCTGATCTATTCGATCCTGGGCATTGTCAGCTTTGCCCACGGCGAATTCTATATGGTCGGCGGAATGGTCGTCTACTACATGAGCGCATCCGCGCTCTTTGGCGAGACCAGCGCGATCGTCTGGCTGCTGGGGGCCGCCCTGGTCACCTTTATCATCGGATATATTTTCGAGATACTTTTTCTGCGCCCGATGGGCGAAGGCAAGATCGAACGACCCAAGGAATACGCGATCCTGGTCACCTTTGGGCTGGCTTTCTTTCTGCAATATTTCACCCAGGCGGTCGTCGGCGCCACGCCGGTGAAATCGCCGCGTTTCTTCGATTTCCCGGTGCTGAGCTTCCCGGCTGAAGATGGCTGGCTGATCCGCATGACGGCTGGCAACCTGCGACTTTTTGACACCGTTGCCGTCCCCAACCCCCGCTTCACGGCCGCGGTCATCGCCATCGTCATGTTGATCTTGCTGATGTGGTTTCTCTACAACACCTGGCGAGGTCGTGGACTGCGTGCGGTCAGCCAGGATCGGCAGGCGGCTGCGGTGGCTGGCATCAACCCCGATCGCATGAATACGTTGGCCTTTGCGCTGGGCGGCATGTTGGCGGGCATCTCCGGCGCGACGCTGTCCAGGTCTTTGCCTGGCTACCCCAGGCCGGCATTCCCGCTTCTGCCCGCTCGTTTGTGATCATCGTCCTGGGCGGTATGGGGTCGCTGCCCGGCGCATTTATCGGCGGCATCATCGTCGGTCTGGTAGAGGCCATCGGCATCGGCTGTGTGCCGGATCCGTCGCGGGCGGCGGCCTACATCCCCGCCTATGGCATGGTTATCTTGACATTGACATTGCTGCTCAAACCAACGGGTCTCTTCGGGAGAGAGCTATGAAACGGACGACCTATATTGGCGCGGCTGTCTTGGCCGTCATCGTGGTTGGTCTGCTCATCGCCCCACTCTGGATCAGCGGCTCGCCCTACATCATGCATTTGGCGATCACGGCCTTTTTCTACGCCATTCTGGCCGCAAGTTGGTCGTTGCTGGCGGGATATGCCGGGCAATTTTCATTTGCCCACATGGCCTTCATGGCCATCGGCGCCTACACCGCCGCGCTCTACGGAACCTACTTCCGGGTCACATCGGCGCCGACCAACCTGTGTAGCGAGATGTCGGTTTTTGGTTGGAACCTGGTGCTGCTGGACCCCATCGGCGTCACCCAAGATGGCGGTCTGAACTGTCTGGATATCGCCAAACAGAGTATGCCCGCCGGCACGGTCATCATCGAGCCTTCACTCTGGTGGGGGGTGCTGCTGGGCATCCTGGTCGGCGGTCTGTGGGGCTTCCTGATCGGCGCACTGGTCCTGCGGTTGCGCAGCACCTACCTCGCACTTTTCACCATCGGCTTCTCCGAGATCGTGCGCGCGGTGCTCAGCGCGGAACTGGACATTACCCAGGGCCAGAGCGGGCTGGAGATGACGCCGCTCTTCCCTGGCGGGTTGACGGTGGCTGGCATGACGTTCGACGAAGCAAACAAGATCCCACCCTATTATGCCATGTTGGCGCTCTTCTTGATCTGCATGGTGATCCTCGGCTGGATCGTGATCTCGCGCTTTGGCCTCTTCATTCGCTCGATCCGCGAGGACGAAGAGGCCGCTGCCGCGCTGGGCGTGCATACCGTGCGCTACAAAGTGATGGTCTTCACCGTCACGGCCATGATGGCCGCCGCGGCCGGCGCAGTCCAGGGTCACTACATCGGCATCATCACGCCCAACATCCTGATCATCCTCCAAATGAGTCTGGTGATCGCGATGGCCGTCATCGGCGGGTTGGAGAATATCTACGCCGCGGCCAGCGGTGCGATCGTGCTGCTTTTCGCTCTGGAACTGCTGCGCAACAGCTTCGATATCGGCCCCGTTTCGGTGGACATGACGACCTGGCGCCTGGTCTTCTTTGGCCTGGTGCTGATGTTGACGCTGCGCTTCTTCCGCAACGGTCTGATCTACCCGATCATCATGTGGATCTCGCGGCGGGGCATGGAAGAAGAGACGGTCGCCAGGCGCAATGCCGCTTCGGCAACCAACACAGAGGCAGGCGGCTGAGATGATCGAACTGAATGTCAACAACCTCTACAAGAATTTCGGCGGCCTTCAAGTTCTGAGTGGCGTCAATTTTCAGGTGCGCGGGCCGGAGTTGATCGGTCTGATCGGCCCCAACGGCGCCGGCAAGACCACGCTGACCAACATCCTTGACGGCGCGCTGCGGCCGAGCAGCGGCACTGTCTATCTCAACGGCAAGCGCATCGACACATTGCCACCCTATATGGTGGCGCGCGCTGGCCTCGGTCGCACGTTTCAGGTGACGCGAGCCTTTCGGCGTATGACCGTGCTGGAGAATCTGCTGGTGCCAGCGATGGCGTTGAACGCGACCGCGCGCAGGCGAGAGTTGGAGGTCAAGGCGCGGGAGGTGCTCGAATTCCTGACCATGGACCATCTGATCAACGAGTATGGACGCGCCCTTTCTGGCGGCCAGCAAAAACTGCTCGAATTGGGTCGCCTGCTCATGCTAGACCCGGAACTGATCATTCTCGACGAGCCGTTTGCCGGTGTTCACCCGCGGCTGATGGAGATCATCTTCCAGTGGATCCATCGGGTCAACGGCGAGGCAAGGCCATCATCCTGATCAGCCACGACATGGAGACCATCTTCACGCTGAGCAAGCGGCTGCTGGTGCTCAACTACGGCGACCTGATCGCCGATGGCGACCCCAACATTGTCAAGAATGACCCGCTGGTCAAGGCCGCCTATCTTGGTGAGGATGAAGATGAGGCAAACGAAGAG
>JAAUPU010000664.1 GCA_012032975.1 Caldilineaceae bacterium
TGCAGGATCCCAAGTTCTATCGACCCGCCGAGGTGGACCTGCTGGTCGGCGACCCGTCCAAGGCAGGCGCCCAGCTTGGCTGGGAACCCTCCATCGATTTCCAAGAGTTGGTGCGTTTGATGGTCGATGCGGATTTGGAAGTTCTGCGGGCGGCTGATTCTGACGACAATCATACACACAAAAGCACCATCCATCGGTAGGCGAATCGGGTGGGACGAGGCGGAATCTGTGCCCTTTGTCAACGTGGACGCACAATCGATCTTCTATACCCGTCATGGCGGCACTGAGCTGGCGAACGCTGGGCCGCCACTGCTTCTGGTGCATGGCGCAGGAGGTTCGCATCTGCACTGGCCTGCGCACCTGCGCCGTTTGGCCGATCGCATCGTCTATGCGCTGGACCTGCCAGGTCATGGCCGCTCTCTAGGGCCTGGTCGCACGAGCATCGAGGCCTACGCGAGCTTCTTGTGTGCGTTTGTTTCCGCGCTGAGGATCGAGAAATTTGTGTTGGCCGGCCATTCCATGGGTGGCGCGATTGCGCTGGCAGTTGCCATCCAGCAGGTGGAAAGGTTGGCAGGCTTGATTCTGGTGGGTGCGGGTGCTCGGCTGGCGGTCAGCCCAGCGTTGCTGCAAGCGTTGCAGGATGACTTTGCCGGGGCGACCGCAACGATTACCCGGCTAGCCCACAGCCCGGAGACGCCGGCGTCAGAACGGCGTCGTTTTCTCGACCAGTTACGTAAAAACGACCCGGTTGTGCTGCGCGATGATTTTCTGGCCTGCGCCCAGTTCGACCAACGCAGCAGTCTGGACAAGGTATCTATCCCGACCCTGCTCATCTACGGACGACAGGACCGGATGACGCCGGTCGCCAATGGCGAGCAGTTACACGCACAGCTTCCGCGCAGCGAACTGCATGTGGTCGAAGACGCCGGCCACATGGCGATGCTGGAAAATGCACACGCGGTCATCGACCTCTTTCAGGCGTTTATCGAAGGGGTATCCACCCCACAGGATTGAAGGGCAATCATGGCTGAGCTATTGCGCATGTTTGTGAGCGCAACGAATGACCTTGAAAACCAGCGCGCGGTC
Source organism: Caldilineaceae bacterium (assembly GCA_012032975.1). The sequence goes on from JAAUPU010000664.1 coordinate 1,087, forward strand.
ATCGGTCGCGTCGTGGCGGAATTACCCATCCAGATCGGCGTGGAGATCCGCCGCACGCCGATCAGCGGTGCGTCGCAGGATGACATCTTTGAGCTGATCGCCAACGTCGATCGAGTCTACTTCTTGATGGGCGCGGACATCACCGCGCCGGCCGGCGCCGAATGGAGCCTCGCCTGGCAGTTGGAGCGATCTATCTTTCCCCTGCGCCGAGCCGGGCGCTTTACGCAGGCGGCGCGCGAATTTGTACACAGCACGTTCGTCAAATGGACGCCCTTCCACTCCGACAACGACCTGGCGCGCATCGTCACCCTCGATCTGGTGCGCATCCTAAACCATCCAACAAATCGCTATGGGCTGCACGTGGCAGAGTTGGAGTTGCTCAACGTGCATGGCGAGCGGGTGAAGCGAATGGGCGGACATGTGGAGAGCGACCAGGCGTCCAACGAACCGGGCGGCGCCGAAGGCGGCGGCATTCTGTTGGAGAGCACCGAACGCATCCTCGCGGACGAGGCGTAGGGTTCCGGTCGGTGAATCGTTCCGATGGGGGCCGGCCGGTCCGCGCCGGCTTTTGGGCAGTCTTGCTGCTGGGCATCTTTGCCTGGGCGCCCGCGATGTATCCCGGCTATTGGCGGAGCCTAGACGGTTTTACACCGATCTTCAATGCTGCCCAGCCCAGTGCGATCGCAACCATCGCCACCGCGGCCGACTTCTGGCGCGGCGCAGGCAGCGCGGCCTTTCTCCTGGTGGAACCATTCGAAGTGCTGCGCATCGACCCAACCACGTCGGTGCGCTTCGTTTTTGCCATTTGCCTCATCCTGGGCGGGCTGGGCGTCTATGCCTGGTTGGCCCCGCGCTTGGGCGATCGACCCGCCGGATTGGCTGGGCTGGTCTACATGTTCTTGCCCGTCTTCCTCTCCACGATCTATATCCGCGGCAATCTGGCCGACGCCCAGATCATGGGGCTGTTGCCCGTCGCCCTGGCCGGCGCGGCCGTCTACAGCCACCATCATTCGCCAAGCTCCGCGGGTGTGCTGGTGATCAGCGTGTTGTGGATGTGGCGCACCCAGGCCGGGATTGCTCTGCTGGCCACGCTTCTGCTGTTGGCCTATGCCGCCTTCGTCGAGCGCCATCGCATCACCCTGTTGATCGTTGCGGTCAGCGGGCTGGCCGGCCTGGTCAGCTTGATCCCCCTCTTCTCAATCCAGAGCCAATCCCCTGTGGAATTTGCCGACCACTTTGTCTATCTCCACCAATTGCTCGTCGGCGGCTGGCAGACCGCGCCAAGCATTCCCGGCTGGCAGGACGCCTATCCATTCCAGCTTGGCTTCGTAGCCCTGGTCTTCAGCGCGCTGACATTGTGGGCCTGGCGTAGCGCCGATGGCCGGCGAGAGGCGCACTCCTTTGCACCGTTGTTGACCTTTGGCTTTGTGGGGGCCGGGCTGATCCTCTTCTTGAGCCTGGGCGCGAGCGCCCCACTCTGGCGATTGACCGGCGCCGAACGACTGCTGACCTATCCGTGGCAGATCATGGTGCTCTCTGGCGTCTGCTTGGCAGTGACCGCCGGCAGCCTGCCAGCGGTACAGCGAAACCTCAACTGTATACCCTATTGGGCGGTGCTGGTGACCCTCTGTCTGATGGGCAGTTATCCCTACTTGACCGCCGAGTTCCTCGACTACAGACCGCCATCACGACCGGTCGCTGTCTATGGGCAACAAAACGACCTGGTCATCCTCGAAGCCAACCTGGTCGAAGTGCAAGAGCAATCCCAAGCGCGGCTGGAAGTTGCCTGGCAAGTGTTGCAGCCCCTGCCAGTTGACTACAACATTTTCCTCCAGGCGCTGGCCGGCGAGGGCGACGACCTTAGCGTCGTCGGCCAACTGGATGCGCAACCCTTGGGAGAAGAGCGAGCCGCGACCTCTTGGCAGCCCGGCGAAGTACTGACCCGCACCTATACCGTCGATCTGAGCGCAACGGAAGCGCGGCTGGCGTTGGAAGCCGGGGGCTTGCGCTACCATTTTGGCTATTACGACTGGCAGGATGGCGCGCGCCTGCCGGTGGATGGCGGAATCGATGACAAACTGATCTTCTATGGCAACTGACAACCACCTCCCCTCGCCGGGCCAGGCAGAGGCAGAACGGGGCAGCCTGACGCCGATCCCCATCTGGCGGGAAGGACTTTTTTGGCTCACCCTGGCGTTGACCATCTTCG
>JAAUPU010000665.1 GCA_012032975.1 Caldilineaceae bacterium
AAGCCGCGACTATGCAGCCCACAAACTTGCCCCTTGTTCCTACATACACAATGCTTCGATCATTCGCCCGTAGACCTGGACCGAGGCGCGCAGCTGGTCGATGTCGATCCACTCGCCCACGGTGTGGGCCTGTGCGATGTTGCCCGGTCCCAAGACGACCGACTGCACATAGTCTTGATAGAGGATAGCCTCTGTGCCGAAGGAAACGGTTCCCGCCTGGGTCATACCAGTTGCCTGCAGCGCAGCCTGGACAATCTCCGCATCTGGCGAAACATAGAAAGGATCAAACCCTGACGAGGCCACGACTTCCAGGCCGTGTTGCTGCGCATGCTGGACGATCAGGTCGGCTGCTTCATCGCTATGGGCTTTGGGCATGGAGCGCAGGCTGAGCGTGCAAATGGTCTTGCCCGCGGTGACGTTCATCGCGCATCTGCCATCGTCGATCACCATGTTAAAGCCATTCGTGGGCGGATCGAATTCTCGGTCCATGAAATATTCATCGCTGCGAAAGCGCTCTGCCAGGCGGGCCATTTCGGCCAGAAAGGGCGCGATGAGGAAATTGGCAGAGACGCCCTTGTCGGTGCTGGTGTGCGCGGCCTTGCCATGCGCGGTGACATGGATGCGGCGTCCGCCTTTGTGCGCGTAAACCGGGCGGAGTTCCGTCGGTTCCGCCACGACGCCAAACTCTGGCCAACCGCTGCTGAAGAACTGCGACTCGGCCAGAATCTGTTTGGCCCCCCATAGCCGACCTCTTCGTCGGCAGTGATGGCAATAAAGAGCGGCTTCTTGAGTCGAGTCGCATCTGCCTGCGCGCGCGACAATCGTGGCCTGCCAGTGGCCCCTTCATATCGGCGCTGCCACGGCCAATCAACCGATTGCCCTCGATCTTGGGCGAGAATGGCTCCCAGCCCTCATCGCCTGGCACGGTGTCGGAATGAGAAAAGAGACAAAGCCCTCCATCGCCGTCACCCTTCTTGGCGACCAGACTTACCTTGGACTCACCATGGTCCAGATATTCCAGCCGCTCGACATCAAAGCCGGCCCTGATTAGGAAACCCACCAACTCCTCGGCAATCTCCGCATTGCTGCGTTGACTGGGCGATTCGATGGCGATCAATTCTTGCGTAAGTTCGAGGACATCCAAGTTCAAGTCTGTTTCTCGCTTTCGGTTTGTGCCAATTCAGGCAAATCTTTGCCGCGAATTACACGAATGTCACGAATTTCTTGTATGGGTCAACAACAAGTCGGCGGGAAATATATCGCCGATGCACACCCGGAAACGCCGACCCCGGAGAGATGTCCGGGTGGATCCGCGTTCATCTACGGTTCAACAATCCCTTGAATCTACTCACACCGACAGATCGATCGTTCGACCGCTGCTGGCCGCAAGATAGGCAGCATCCACGATCTGCGCGACGCGCAGCGCATCCTGACCGGTGGCGGGCGCCTCGCCGACGCCCTGGGTCGCAGCGATAAACTCGCGCAGAAACGCAACACCGTGCGCACCGCCATACGCGGGTGATTCGGCCAAGGTGTACTTAAATTCGCGACGCGGCGCGCTGGCCCAGGCCGGATGGACGCTCTCGGCGTGCAAGACATCCGGCGGAATCGACGCGCCCGACCACTCAATCCGCCCCATGCGTCCATTGAAGTTGACATGGGTGGCGTACCCCTGGCGATTCTCGTAGCCTGCACCGCTCAAGGCGAGCGCATAGCCGACGTGCAACGTGCCGACTGCGCCGGATCGGAAGCGCAGCGCAAGCGTCGCGACATCCTCCACATCGATCTCTTCGCCGCTGCGGGTGGCGATCTGGGCCGAGACCGCAACGATCTCGTCGCCGCTGACGTAGCGCATCATGTCCAGATAGTGGCAGCCGAGCCACGAGAGCATGCCGCCCCCGGCTCGGCTGCGCTGGAAGAGCCAGTGGGCCGGATTGCGAAAGCGCACCTGGGTGGTGATCAGCTGCATGTTGACGCTCATCAACTCGCCCAGCAAGCCTTGAGAGACGATGTTGCGCGCCTCGACGACCAGCGGATGGCGACGATTTTGATAGCAGACGCCCAGAGTCAGCCCTTGCTGCGCCGCGGCATCGACCACCGCGGCCACATCGTTGGCCGTCTTGCCGATGGGCTTCTCTGCAAAGACGTGCCTGCCTTTTGCCAGCGCCTGTCGGCAGAGATCGGGGCTGCGGTCATTGGCAACCGCGGTGACGACAAACACCAGCCCTTCCTGCGACAAGACATCGTCCAGATCCGCGGAGCCGTCAGGTCACCTTGCCGCCCTGGGAAGCGAGCATCTCGCCAAGCAGGGCCTCGTCATCGTCCCAGAGCACGATGGACGTCACCTCTGGCGTGACCTGCAACGTGCGCAAATGGGGCAATGAATGGGGGGTGTTGGATTCCCAGCAATGCGGCTTCATGGCCGTTTCTCCCGATGTTGCCAGACCTTGCTGCCGGCGATGAACTCGTTCAGGGGTGCGCGCCTACCGTAGCCACATGACTTAGAAACTCTTGTGCGCCTGCCCGCAACCAGGGATCGAAGCTCGTCAGGAAGAAGCGTGCGCCCAGCTCCACATCGCGCGCCAGAGTCGCCGAGTGCGCTAGCGAACCGGCCACCCGACCCGCCGCCGTGATACGCGTCAGCGCATCTTGGACCACGGCCTGCACCTCTGGGTGATAGGGTTGCCCCAGGAATCCCATGGTCTGGGCCAGGTCGCCCGGTGCGACGAAAAAGACATCGATGTGATCGACGGCCAGGATTTCATCCAGCCGCTCAATCGCCTGGTGTTCCTCGATCAAGACGACAACCAATACTTCTTCGTTGGCCCGTTCCAGGTAATCCACTTCGCCAAACGAGCGACGCCCGCTGAAGATGCCCCGCTTCCCCTCCGGCGCAAAGCGGGCCGCAGCCACGATCTGCTCGGCCTGGCTGCGGCTGTTGACATGGGGTGCGACGATGCCGTTGACGCCCAGATCCAGTGTGCGCCCGATCAGCCCGGCGTCGTGGCTGTGGACGCGCATGACCGATGCAATCTCCCACAGGTCACAGGCGCGCGAGAGGTCGCCGATTTGATGCCACGCAGCCGACCCGTGCTCGCCTTCGATCCAGAAGCCATCGAAGCCCAACGGGCCGCAGAAGTCGATGGTGGCGCTGCTGATGCTGTGGCCCGATACGACAGTGGCGATCTCGCCGGACTGCAATTTCTGTTTGACTCGATTGCCGCGCATAGAAACTCCTTGACGTCCCGAGAGGGTGGTTGGTTAAGAAATACCAGCCAGGCGGAGATCCC
>JAAUPU010000041.1 GCA_012032975.1 Caldilineaceae bacterium
CGGAGAGGTCCACTTCGGTCGCCTGGCCAAAGCCAAAGCGTCGGACATAGCTGTAGAATTTCTCTGGACCGAGACCCACGGCAACCTGTGCCGTCACGACATTGAGCGACCGCACCAACGCCTCGGTCGCGGTCACATCGCCGTGCCCCATGCGGTCACTGTTGAAGATCGACCTTCCACCGACGATGATCCAGCCCGTGTCCGAGAAGATGGTGGTGGGCTGGAAGAGTCCACTGTCCAGCCCGGCGGCCATGGTGATGATCTTGAAGATCGAGCCAGGTTCATATTGCGCGCTGATGGCGGGATTGGCATACCGCTCGTAACTGACGTCGCTATACCGATTGGGATCGAAGGTGGGAAAATTGGCCAGGCCTAGGACGGCGCCCGTTTTTGGCTCCATCACAATGACGGTGCCGCTTGTGGCCTTGTACTCTTCCAGCCCCGCGACCAACTCTTCTTCGATGATCCACTGGACCGTGCGGTCGATAGAGAGGACGAGATCCTTTCCAGCCGCGGAAGGAAGATAACGTCGGGTGTCGGGCGGCAGATCGTCCAGCGTCTCGGTGCTCCGGCTGGTAAGCCCCACCCCATCTGCGGGCAGAAACGCATCGTAGTATCCCTCCACGCCGTAAATCCGAACCGTTCGGCCCGCACAAAGCCGACAACTTGACAGGCCAACTCTTGTTGGGGATAGAAGCGCCTGGGCATGGGCGTGAGATGGACGTCCTGTAGCGGAAAGAGCGCCAGCGTCTCCTCCTGTTGCTCTCGCTCTTCGCGCAACAATTTGCCCTGTTCCAGGCTGATCTCCTTGGCCAAAATGGCGAAATCCCTCTCCTTGTTCTCCAGCAGGATCTGCATCGTTTCGTCGGCAGGCAGGCCAATCAAGCGTTCCAGCTCGTGGGCAACTTCACGCCGTGCCTCGTCCGTTTTGATGTGGCTGGGTGTTGCGGTCACCTGATAGTAGAAACGGTCGATGGCCAGCAATTCGCCATCCCGGTCAACAATAACCCCGCGCGCAGCTGGCGGACTGACCGTCTCTGGGATGCTCCAGAGATCGTCACCCCGAAAGATCTGATAGCGCACAAGCTGGATCACGATGATGACGGCCAGGAAGCTGAAAGTGCCGGCAATCATCCAGAAGCGCCATCTGCGCCGCGCCAATTCATCGACCACCAGAGCCGGCTTTGGCCCATTCTTCGGGTCGCTGATTTCGGTCTGATCCTGGTTGTCCGGGGTCAACTGCTGCATCGCGCTGTGCTCTGATAAGGTGAACTGGATTTCTTGGTTCGCCGGCGCCATCGTTGGATGGATGAAAAGGGATCTAGACTAGCTGCTGGCCCGACTATTGTCCCGGTTGGAAGTTGCGAAGCTTGGGCAGTTCGAAGCGCCACGCCTGGGCAATACCGGCCCAGTTTTGCCGATTCTGCGTGCGTGTCTCTCGCCACCAGTTAAACCAATCGTTGTCTTCGGTTGCAGGCGCTCTGCTGTCGGTTTCGGCGCCGGAAATTGAGGGAGATGGACCTTCCGTCGGTTGGCGCCGGAGGTAGGCCAACAGCGCTGCTATCTTTCCACCAGCCGCCTCGACGGCTGGCGTAGACGGCGCTTCTGTCGGTGCGTTGGAAAGCCCGATGTCAGCCTGGTTTGGCGCGCCCCCACTTGCTTCATCAGCCATATCATCCGGCGCGGCAGCCACGACATAGGCAGGACTTGGCCCGGTCTGATAGCCGAGGGCAACGGCCCCATCTCTTATCTTATCCAGCCTGTGGGTTTCTGAAATCTGCGCGATGAGGTCGGCGTTTCGCTGTTCGATTTCAGCCGCGGCAGCCTTGATCTTGGCCAGTTTCAATTCAGATTCCATCAACTGAGAAGACATCAGGATATGCAGCAACATTCCCACGCAGATCAGGGTGAGTGCCAAACAATAGATCGCAAACGCCGTCAGCGAATTCGGCAGCCAGAAAAACTGTCTGATCGGCTGGACCGCCGCTCCAACCCAGGTGGCAGCACCGGCGTCGGCTGCCGGTTCTATTGGCGTCAATGACTGCACATTGGCCAGTGCCTGGTTCACGACAGGATCGATCTCTGCTTCGCTCTTTGGCCAAGGAGATGCCAGGCACGCGCTGCGGTATGGGTGATTTGGCGCTGCGATGAATCATGGCTTTCTGCCCAATGATGGTCGGATCTTGCTGACGAAACGAGTTCTCATAGATGTCCGGTAGGTGCCCGGCGCATCCATTCTTGGCGGCCCGGCAACGCGTTGCAGAATTGGCGGCTCACAGCCGCTCTGCGATTCGAAGCTTGGCGGAGCGGCTGCGCGGGTTGCTTTCGACCTCATCTGGCAAAGCTGTCACCGGTTTGCGCGTGATGCCCCTGAGAGAAGGTGTGCGTGCTTGCCCGCCGAGTGGATGGTGAATATCGGTGATAAAATCACTCGCTTCAGTCTGCATCCACCGCTTGACGATCCGGTCCTCCAGGCTGTGGAAGGCGATCACGGCCATCCTTCCGCCTGGTCTTAATACGGCCAGGCACTGGGGGAGTACCCGTTCCAGTTGGCCCAATTCGTCATTGACCGCGATGCGCAAGGCTTGAAATGTCCGCGTGGCCGGATGGATTCGTGCGCCGCGTCGACCACCAACTGCCTTTTCGACGATCTGCGCCAACTGCCCGGTCGAATCAAATGGCCGATTGGCCGCGATCATGCGAGCGATTCTTCGGCTCTGTCTTTCCTCACCATATCGAATAAATCACCATTCGCCAAGGTCAGTCACCGGCCAGGTATTGACGATGTCGGCTGCCGGTCAGCGCGCCGTCCGGGTCAAAGCGCATGTCCAGGGGTCCATCGAGGCTGAACGAGAATCCCCGTTCGGCAGTCTCAATCTGGAAACTGCTCACACCCAAGTCCAGCAACACGGAATCCACCGGCAAGAAGCCAATTGTCTGCGCCGTGACCTGGAGTTCCTCGAAATGCGTATGGACGAGCACCAACCGCTTGGATTCTACGTCAGCCTGCAATCGGCCTTGGACTCGACGAATTGCGGCAGGGTCAGCATCCAGTCCCAGCACCCGACCATCGGGCGCCGAGTAGGCGAGCAGCGCTTCTGTGTGGCCGCCACCTCCGAGCGTCGCATCAATGACCCGAAAGCCCGGCTGGATCGCCAATCCTTCTATCACCTCGCGCAGAAGGACAGGATCGTGGCCGCCCCCTCTGGATCGTCTGCGACGAGTTGCTCAGCCGCCATTCGGGCTAGACGTCCACCGCGGCAAACAGTTCACCGCTGAGTTCGTCATCGTCCAGGCGACCAAGCACCTTCTCTTCCCACAAACCAGGTTGCCAAAGCTCGATAAAAGTATTAACGCCGGCCACGACGACTTCGCTTTCGATGTTGGCGAAGTCGCGCAGACGCTGGCTGATCAGCACGCGACCCTGTTTGTCCGGCTTCAAATCTTCCGCGGCGCTGAAGAAGGCGCGACGCAACAGCGCCGATCGCGAGTCAATCAGCGACAGTTCGCTGATCTTTGCTGCGCGCAATTCCCACTCACTTTGCGGGAAGACCAGGAGGCACCGATCTGCCGAGGACGGATTACGCGTGACAACCAGACCGGTTGCCAGTTGGTCGCGAAACTTCGCTGGAACGGTCAGACGGCCTTTACTATCCAATGTGTGGGTGAATGCGCCTAAGAACATGCCCTGTTTGTCGATGTTGAATGTGTTGATTGGGTGAACCAGGGGCGAAATCCCAACTATACCAAAAATCAGAACAAACGTTCTGACTCTCCCACTTTAGAGGATGATTGCCCCACAATGCGGCCTAAACGCCCCCACTTCAATCCATTATGCCCCACATTATAGTGCAATTCGATCCAGATGTCTACCCCCAAATGCCTCGATTTGTGGTATCGATTGGGATAATGGTGCAGAGCTTACGGCATCCGGGCGAGCAACAGGCTATGCTCGCTGTCGTCGTCTGCCCATTGCTCACTTCATGTCAACATCGTTCGCGCGCCCTATGCGCTGAAGTTGAGGATGCAATATGGTCGTGTCGCAGCGAAGCGAGGGCCTGTTTTTCAGAATTTGCGGAATTTGGACTTGACAGGTCCGACCGAGTATGGTAAAGTTTCAAGTTGCGTTGTGCCCAACCTTCGTTGGGCATTTGGCATATCTGGATATGTTGGTTTATCCATAAGTACAATACGTGGAGAAAGATCGGGTGCTTGCTTGGGAGTCGAACTGTCGATGGGGAGACGGGAGCAAGAACTCGATTATTTTATTGGTCTGGGGTGCATTGCCATCGATATTCTGTATGGATCTGCGGTCCCAGTCAACCAAAGTGAATATCTCTCAGTGTCGTAGCTTGAGTCTGACCCGCAAAGACACCTGTGTATAGAGGGAGTGTGAAGAGGGCGATGTCGCCGCTTCCCAGCCTTCTGTATAGGGTGTCTTATTCTTGTTTTCCGGTTATTGGTTTCCGGGCGGGCGTGTTCTGCGCAACGGTTGCAAGGAGCCGGTTACGCGTTAATCGATTGGGTGGTCTCCTCCCATTGGGGAGGATCAATCCCTTAGTTTCAGTGGTGCGAAGGAGTAGATGCTAAATGACACAATCCTCGAATGGGACGCGGCCTTCTGCATTGGGGATCCGAACTGTGCGCAAGTCGTACGCACGCACTCCGACAATCTTGGAATTGCCCCGACTGACCGAAGTTCAGCTTCGCAGCTTCGATTGGTTTATGGGCGACGGAATGCGAGAACTCTTTAGTGAGATCTCGCCCATTATCAGCTTCAACAAGAATCTCGAACTCCATTTTGGCGATTTCCATTTTGGCGAACCGAAGTACCCAGAGGACGAATGTCGGGTGCGCGATATTACCTATTCCGCCCCGCTCTGGGTCCAAGTGAAGCTGATCAACAAGGACACCGGCGAGATCAGCGAGCAAGAGGTCTTCATGGGGGATTTCCCATTGATGACCGATGCCGCGACCTTTATTATCAACGGCAGCGAACGCGTGGTCGTCAGCCAGTTGATTCGCTCGCCCGGCGTCTACTTTACGGTGGAAGAAGACCGCACCACCGGTCGTGAGCTGGCAGGCGCCAAGACGATCCCAAGTCGCGGCGCATGGCTGGAGTTTGAAACCAGCCGTCGGGACATTATCAGCGTCAAGGTTGACCGCAAGCGCAAGCTACCGGTGACCATCCTGTTGCGCGCGGTGGGTTTTGGCACGGACGATGAGATTCGTGCGCTTTTTGCCGATGTCGACAACGACGCCGACCACCCCTTTATTCAATCGACCCTGGATCGCGACCCGACCAGCAATCCGACAACCAACGTTGAGAAGGGTGTCGAGGATGCGTTGCTGGAGTTCTACAAGAAATTGCGGCCAGGCGATCCGCCCACCCTCGACAACGCCAAGAATTTCCTGGAGAATCTCTTCTTCACGCCCCGTCGCTATGATTTGGGACGGGTGGGGCGTTACAAGCTGAACCGGCGCTTGAGTTTGAGTGAATCTTTGGAGACGCGGGTTCTGACCCTTGATGATCTCATTGCGGTTGTGAAGCGCATTATCGACATCAACAATGGCCCCGCCCGACCGGACGACATCGATCACCTGGGCAATCGTCGTGTCAAGACGGTCGGCGAGTTGATTCAGAATCAGCTGCGCATCGGTCTGCTGCGGATGGAGCGGGTGGTGCGAGAGCGCATGTCGATCCGCGATCCCGAGCAAGTGACGCCGTTGAGCCTGATCAATATCCGACCTGTTGTGGCGGCGACGCGTGAGTTCTTTGGCGGCAGCCAGTTGAGCCAGTTTATGGACCAGACCAATCCCCTCGCGGAATTGACCCACAAGCGGCGGTTGAGCGCGTTGGGGCCTGGTGGACTGCGTCGTGAGCGCGCCGGCTTTGATGTGCGCGATGTACACTTTAGTCACTACGGCCGCATCTGCCCTATCGAGACGCCCGAAGGCCCGAACATCGGCCTGATCGGGTCGATGGCCTCCTTTGGCCGGGTCAATGATTTTGGCTTTATCGAAACGCCCTATCGCAAGGTGTACACGGATGTGGCGCCGACGGCTGAAGAGTTGACAGGTCGCGAGTTGCGGATGCCGATCTCCGATCCCAAGTCCGATGAGGTCATTGCCGAGAGCGGTGTGGTCATCGACGGGGCGCTTGCCGAGCGCATCGCAGCCATCTATGCCAATGGCAGCGGCGTCACCGGTGAAGGCGCCCGCGTCAAGGTGAAACCGTTTGCAGGCCGAGAGGTTGTCTATCTTACTGCGGATGAAGACGAAGCCGCATCGATTGCTCAGGCCTCTTCGCTGCTCAATGCGGTGGGCGAGTTCCAGAATCCACGGCCATCTGCACGCCGCGCCGAGTCCTTCCTGTTCGAGCAGCCGGAACGCATCAAGTTCATGGATGTGTCGCCAAAGCAGATCGTGGGCGTCTCGGCGGCGCTGATTCCCTTCCTGGAGCATGATGACGCCAACCGGGCGTTGATGGGCTCCAACATGCAGCGTCAGGCAGTGCCGCTGGTACGGCCCGATGCACCCATCGTTGGGACGGGCATGGAATCTCAGGCCGCGGTCGATTCTGGTCAGGTTGTGGTTGCCAGGAATGCTGGGGAAGTCGTCAGTGTAACGGGCGCCGAGATCATCGTTCAGGAAGAGGATAGCACCCGGCGCACCTATCACCTGCGCAAGTACAACCGCAGCAATCAGAGCACCTGCATCGACCAGCGTCCCGTTGTCTTCAAGGGCGACCGAGTTGTGCCCGGCATGACCCTGGCGGATAGTTCCAGCACGGAGCAGGGCGAGTTGGCGTTGGGCAAAACGTGATCGTCGCCTACATGAGCTGGGAGGGCGGCAACTTTGAGGATGCCATCCTGGTCAGCGAGCGACTGGTTCAGGATGACAAGTACACCTCGATTCATATCGAGAAGCATGAGGTGGAAGCCCGCGAGACCAAACTCGGCTCCGAGGAGATCACACGTGATATCCCCAACGTGGGCGAGGATGCCCTCAAAGACCTGGACGAAGAAGGCATCATCCGCGTCGGCGCGGAGGTCAATCCAGGCGATATTCTGGTCGGCAAGATCACGCCCAAAGGTGAGACGGAGCTGACCCCCGAAGAGAAGCTGCTGCGTGCAATCTTTGGCGAGAAGGCGCGCGAGGTGAAGGATAGCTCGTTGAGCTTGCCCCATGGCCAACGTGGAAAGGTGGTCGATGTCAAGGTCTTCGACCGCGACGATCATAGCGACCTCTCCGCGGGCGTCGAGAAGATCGTGCGGGTGGGCGTCGCACAACGTCGCCGTTTGACCGAAGGTGACAAGATGGCCGGCGACACGGCAACAAGGGCGTCATCTCCAAGGTAGTGCCTGTCGAGGATATGCCGTTCCTGGACGATGGCACGCCAGTCGACATCATCCTCAACCCATTGGGTGTGCCAGGACGCATGAACATCGGCCAGATCCTAGAGGCTCACCTGGGTTGGGCCGCGGGCCGATTGGGCTTCATGGCCGAGACGCCTGTCTTTGATGGCGCCAAAGAGGAAGAGATCGAATCTGAATTGGCGCGAGCCTGGCTGATCGACCGGGCCTGGGATGCCATCACCGCGGATGCCTGGAAGCTTGTCCGTTCGGAAGGCATCGGCGAGGACGAGTTGACCGACGATGACGATGCACGGCTGATCTACCTCATCGACTGGCTGGAACCACGCGGCTACGACCCAGAGCAGATTTTCCGGGATCGCGTGTATGCACGCCATTCGTGTCTGCGTGAGTGGTTGAAGGATGGCGGCTACGACCCTGATGTGCTCATGGGCGCGTCTTACGCCACCCGACGTACGGGCGAGGAGGCGAACCACCTGATTCGAGAGGTGGCCCTGCGCGAGTGGATGAGCTTCCGGGGCGGCGAACCTGGTGACATGAAGGGCGACGCGCTCGAGGATGCAGCAAAGGCCTTGAGCCATGAACTGGGTTGGCCGTTGCCCACCTCTGGCAAGCAACGCCTGTACGACGGCAAGACCGGTGAAGCCTATGACTCTCCAGTCACCATTGGCATCGTTCAGATGCTCAAGCTCCACCATTTGGTGGAGGATAAAGTTCACGCCCGCAGCACTGGGCCGTACAGCCTGGTCACCCAGCAGCCGTTGGGCGGCAAGGCGCAATTTGGCGGCCAGCGTTTTGGCGAGATGGAGGTTTGGGCGTTGGAAGCATACGGCGCTGCCTATACGCTGCAAGAGATGCTGACGGTCAAGTCCGACGATGTGAGCGGGCGGGTCAAGACCTACGAGGCCATCGTCAAGGGCGAGGAGATCCAAAGCCCCGGCGTGCCCGAGAGCTTCCGTGTACTGGTCAAGGAATTGCAGAGCCTGGCCCTCGCCGTCGAGGTAGTTAATGACAAGAACGAAGTCATCCAGTTTGGCAAGGAAGAGGGCGAAGAACGCCTGCCCAAACTTGGCTTCAGCCTCAACGTGCCCGGACCCATGAGCCGCATCAGCGAATAGGACCGCACCGCCAACGAGATTCCAGGATTAATAGCATCCACGAAGTCACACGAAGGTTCATGAAGAAACAGCTTACAGCTTGGCGTCTCTTTGAGTCCCTTCGTAAACCTTCGTGGACAGCCTGTTTTGGATCGGCCTCTAAGGAGAGAAACAACCTATGGAAGTTAAGAATTTCGACGCCATCCGCATCTCCCTCGCCTCGCCCGAACAGATTCGCGAGTGGAGCTACGGCGAGGTCACCAAGCCCGAGACCATCAACTACCGCACCCTGCGCCCCGAGCGCGATGGTCTCTTCTGTGAACGTATTTTTGGCCCCACCAAGGACTGGGAATGCTCCTGCGGCAAATACAAGCGCGTCCGCTACAAGGGCATCGTTTGTGACAAGTGCGGCGTCGAGGTCGCACCCAGCCGCGTGCGCCGCGAGCGCATGGGCCATATCGAACTGGCCTCGCCTGTCAGCCACATCTGGTATGTCAAGGGCGTGCCCAGCCGTCTCGGTTTGCTGCTCAACATCAGCCCCCGACACCTGGAACGGGTGCTCTACTTCGCCCAGTACATCGTCACCAACGTCAACGAAGACGCACGCAGCCGCGCCATCCTGCGCCACGAGCGCGAGCTGGCCATGCGCATCGCCCGCATCGACGGCGAAATCCAGGAACAGGTGGACGCCTTCGACAACCAACTCGAAGCCGGTCTCGCCGAACTGGAAACAGAAGAAGAAGAGTCGGTGCGCACGCTGGACGAACGCATCAACCAGGAATCGTCGGGCGTCATCGCCGAAGCCCAGACCTTACAGACCTGGCTGCAAAGTCGCGTCGGCAAAAAGGCGGGCGAGGACAAGTTTCTCAGTTGGTCTGACCAGCCTGTGGTCCAGGCCGCAGAGACCCTCTCCGCCGACCACGACATCCTCATCAACGAACTGGTCCAGGACAAGCTCAACGACCTCCAGGCCGAGTCCGATGCGGAAAAAGCCGACATCCGTCTGCTCATCGCGGCCAAGCGCGAGCATGTGCGCGGCGAACTGGGCGCCCACGGCGACGAACTGCGCGCCAGCGTCGAGGAGCGCAAGGAGAAGTTGCGCGGCCAAATGGAGCGCGACCTGGAAGATCTCAAGTCTCTGGAAGAGAAGCAGCTTGTCACCGAAACCCGCTACCGCGAGCTGGCCGACCGCTATCCCGACGCCAAGGTGATTCTCAGCCTGCGCGATCCGGACAAGTGGTTCGACAGCTGCCAGAATACCATCTTCCGCGCCATGCGCCTCGACCACGCCGACGCGCCGGCCAATATCCGCACCCAGATCGCCATGGTGCGCAAGCTGGTGGTCGAGGATACGTTCGGCGGCGACATCGACGACCGCGCCCATGCCATCTCTGTCTACAACCGCCACAACGAGACCGTGAGGCAGGTGATC
>JAAUPU010000666.1 GCA_012032975.1 Caldilineaceae bacterium
CGTAGCCGGGATGGATGGCCTGCGCGCCGGTCTGCTTCGCCGCCTCGATGATCTTGTCGGCCACCAGGTAAGACTCGCGCGAGGGGGCCGGGCCCAGCAACACGGCCTCGTCGGCCAGCTGCACGTGGCGCGCTTCCTTGTCGGCCTCGGAATACACCGCCACGGTGGCAATGCCCATCTTCTTGGCGGTGGCGATGACGCGGCAGGCGATTTCACCTCGATTCGCGATCAATATCTTCTTAAACATAGTGCTCCTCCAACGAGGTGAACTCGCCTGTGCACGCTACGCGTGCCATGCAATTTGATGAAACGCTCACTGCGCGGTCGTTTTCGCCGCGGTTGGCAATCAGGATCTTGGTGAACATTGTCGGTTCCTAGCTTTTCAATACGACTTCATCTCCGGAGCGTCACCCAAGGGCACCGCGGAACCGGCTTTGCCGGGCCGCCAGTGCCGCCCCCTTGAGGGGGTGACGCGCGAAGCGCGGCGCGGGGGTGTTCAAAGAGGGATATTGCCGTGCTTGCGCCACGGATTCTCGACCTTCTTGTCTTTCAGCATCACCAGCGAACGGCAGATGCGCTTGCGGGTTTCGTGGGGCAGGATCACGTCGTCCACATAGCCGCGCGAGCTCGCCACGAACGGGTTGGCGAAGCGGGCCTTGTATTCGGCCTCGCGCTGGGCGAGCTTGGCCGGGTCCTTCTTCTCTTCGCGGAAGATGATTTCCACCGCCCCTTTGGCGCCCATGACCGCGATCTCGGCGTTGGGCCAGGCGTAGAGCAGATCGCCGCGCAGCCCTTTGCTGCTCATCACGCAGTATGCGCCGCCATAGCTCTTGCGCAGGATGACCATCAGCTTGGGCACGGTCGCCTCGCTGTAGGCATAGATCATGCGCGCGCCGTTGCGGATGATGCCGCCATACTCCTGGTGGGTGCCGGGCAGGAAGCCGGGCACATCCTGCAACGTGATGATGGGCACGTTGTAGGCGTCGCAGATGCGGATGAAATGGGACGCCTTGACCGACGCCTTGATGTCGATGGTGCCGGCCAGGACCATAGGCTGGTTGGCGACGATGCCGACCACCCAGCCATTGAGTCGGGCAAAGCCGACCACCATATTCTCTGCCCACAGTTTGTGGATCTCGAAAAAGCGGCCGTCGTCGGCCACGCTGGCGATGACCGTGCGCACGTCGTAGGGCTTGTGGGGATCGACCGGCACGATCTCTTCCAGTTCCGGGCAGCGTCGTTCCGGGTCGTCGATGGGTTTGACGTAGGGCGGATCGTCCTGGTTGTTGGCCGGCAGATAGGAGAGAAGCTGGCGCACCTGCTCCAAACATTCGGCGTCGTCCTTGGCCAGAAAATGGCTGACGCCGCTCTCCTTGCTGTGGACCAGGCCGCCGCCCAGCTCCTCCAGCGACACATCCTCCTGCATCACCGCCTTGACCACGTTGGGACCGGTGATGAACATATAGCTGTTCTCGGTCATGAAAACGAAATCGGTCAGCGCAGGCGAATAGACCGCGCCGCCGGCGCAGGGGCCGAGAATCACGAGATCTGTGGGATGACGCCGGAGGCCTCGCAGTTTGCATCGAAGATGCGCGCATAGCCACCCAGGCTGTCCACTCCCTCCTGGATGCGTGCGCCGCCCGAGTCGTTGAGCGCGATAAATGGACAGCCATATTTGATCGCCATCTGCATCGCTTTGACGATCTTGTTGGCGTGCATCTCGCCCAGCGAGCCGCCCATCACCGCCGCGTTCTGCGAGGCGACAAAGGCGTGCCGGCCGTTGATCAGCCCGTGGCCGGTGATGACGCCGTCGCCATAACGCGAAGCCCGGCCATCGAGATAGGTCTCGTAGCGTGGCGTCACCAGCGTATCAATTTCGTTGAAGGTGCCCGGGTCAAAGAGACGGTCGATACGCTCCTGCGCGGTCAGGCGACCTTTTTGATGTTGTCGCTCCGTCTCCTTCGCGCTGTCGGCGGCTGCCGTTTGGCGCTGCCGCAATCTCTCCAAATAAGTCTCCAATGCTTCCGCCCCCTACTCTCTTTCTCGTTGAGCCATTGCAAAAAAAACAACTGTCCACCAAGTTTCACCAAGTTTCACGAAGAAATAGGGTGTGTCTTGGTGATTCTTCGCGCCCTTCTTCGTGGGTGCTTTTTGTATCGGATTCGCCTAAGGCCGATCCTGTGAAATAAATCGGGTCTGTTCAAAGTGAGCAATCCCTTGGAACGGCCTAACTTGCCAAGTCCTGTTTGATCGCCAGCGTCATGACATATTCGGGCCGGTCGCTGCCGCCATTTAGCAGACGCCACCAGCCAGAAAAGCTGGTTGCACCGCTCACATGTTGGCCCAATTGCGCCCCAATCTGAATGCCCAGCGGCTGCCAGCGTGTCGCCAGATCGTCCAGGCGAACACTGTCCAGGCAGAGGTCGATCCCAACCGATCGCGTGTCCACGCGCAGACCGGTGCGCACCGCCTTGAGTACAGATTCTTTGGCGCTCCAGATCGCGGTGATGTAGATGTCGCGCAGCGCTGGCGTTGCCGAGCGCACACAGTCGATCTCATCTGCGGTGAAGAAATCCTCGATGAATCGTTCCGAACGAGTTTCGATCCATTCGATATCCGCTCCAACGCTGCTCAATTCGTTGCCGCTCTGGCTCGGGTGGAGCGCACAGAGCGCCCGCTGGTTGGCGTGGCTGATGGAGAGGCTGACCCCCAGCCGTTTGAGCGCCGAGCCACTTTCCGAACCTGTATCCTGGGCCGCAAAGGGCGCGCCGTCCGCATCGTTCTCGATGATCAGACTCTCCAATGGATGACCCACGGCTGGATGACCCACTGCGCCACTTTCGGCCAGATAGGCCTGCACCAGTTGCTTGGCCGTCCAACGGCCCAGCAGCCAATCCCGCCGTCGCTTTTCGATCTGCAACGCCGCCAGCCGGTGCGTCTCCATAGGGTTGAGCAGCCCGGGAGGCGCATGTCCTTGCACCAGATCGGGATGGTCGTTTATCGACTGGACCAACCAACGAATCATCATGTTCTCTACCGGTTCCGGGAATCGGCCAGACCCCTGTTCGGCACTCCTGGCATCTTCTGGCCGGTCCCCGGAATCCTCCTCAATTCTTTAGCCGGGCAATGAAACGGTCTCATAGCCTTGCAGTGTGATGTAGATGTTGCCCGCTTCATCGATCACGGTGACGTCAAACGCTTTGCCGCCGTCGATGGCCTCGGTCAGCGCATAGAGCCGCTGGCCGTTGGCCTCGCTCGGTTGGCGGTAGATCGTCACTTTATTGAAG
>JAAUPU010000667.1 GCA_012032975.1 Caldilineaceae bacterium
TTATGCCCGGCCACGCGTGTCGCCGCAAAATTGCGCAGCTGGGCGACCGATGGTCACAGCCAGAACGAGCGGGAATTTGTGGCGATTGTCTCGCATGGCACCTTCATCGACTGTCTGATCAAGGCGCTCTTCAAGCAGATCCCGGAGCAGGATATATTTTACCTCCACTACAACACGGCCATCACACGCATCGACTTTCGCTCAGACGGTGCGCTGCTCTTGCGCTACCTCAATCGCGTCCGCCATCTGCCGCTGGAACAGCTTTCCTATTGAGTAGACCGCACTGGAGGCCTTTGCTTTCGGGGCAGTTGTATCATGCGGCGTGACAAACTCAGACTACATGATCTCGTCTGGACGCCCGTCCTCGGTCGGCTCATTGTCTTGGTCGACGGCTATGAGGTTCACATCTTTCCATCGACTGCGCATCTCGTCCCAGGTTCGCCACAAGGGATCGACTGCATCTTCCTCATGTAAGCGTTCTGTAGTCGCCGGCTGACAGCGCACCTCTACACAATACTGGTCAGCTCTATGCCCGGCCAGTTCGATTCGACGGCGCAAATTCTCCAGCCCATCGAGGATGGCGTGAATCTCGCTGAGCAACGTCTGATCTCCGGGCAGATCCACCGCTTGGTCGAGAACCCCATCCTGGCTATCCGATTTTCCATCCTGAAGACGCAACAATTGCCATCGCCATCCCGCGCGTTCCGCCTTTGGCGTGGGGCTGTCGTTGGTTGTAGACCAAACGTTGAGTGCGAATTCGGCGCAACTGTCCAGCGCCTGTTGAAAGAATCGGTGTACCTCTTTGAAGTCTCGGCTGAAGCGCGCGGGCGGCAAGTCTTGCCGCGCCTGCCGGCCATAGGGTTTGCTGGTCAGCCGTTCATCCAGAATGGCGACCACACCAAGGTCTGTGGAGCGCCGAATCAGGCGACCAAAACCCTGTTTGAGCGCCAGGGTCATCAACGGCGCCATGTAGTCGCCAAAGCTGCTCCGACCTTGCTCCTCGATGGCCTTCATCCGCGCGCTGTGCAGCGGGTCGCCGGGTGTGGGAAAGGGCATCTTGTCCAGCACGACCAGGCTCAAGTCGTCGCCGGGAATGTCCACGCCTTCCCAAAAAGAGCGGGTCGCCAACAGCACGCTGTGCGGTGTATCGCGAAACCAGTCGAGCAGCGCGCCGCGCGGTGCGTCGCCCTGGCCGCGTAGGGGCCAGATGAGCGAGCTGGAGCTGCGCCGCAGCCGATCGCTCACCTGTTGCAGGCCGCTCCAACTGGTGAAGAGACAGAGCGTGCGTCCGCGGCTCACCTCCAGCAGCCGACCGATCTCGTTGGCGACGGCTACGTAGTAGGCCTCTGCGTTGCGCCAGTCATACGCGGGCAGGGCGGGCTGATAGAGCAACGCCTGGCGCGGGTAGTCAAAGACCATCGGCGCGACCAGTTCTTCGCCGCTCTGCTGAATCCCACACCGCTGCTTGAAATGGCTGAAGTTTCGGTTTGTGGCCAACGTTGCGCTGGTGCAGATGACCGAACGGGCAACAGGTCCGTCGTCATCTTCAGGATGGAAGAGCACCTGGCTGAGTAACGCCTCCGGGTTGATCGGCGCGGCGTGCACTTCCAACGAGATGTGGCGTCGGTCGAAGACGCGCACGGCATATCTCACATATTGGTCGTCCCGATTGCTGCGGGCGACGGTGAGGAGTTTGCTCGCCGCGCTGCTGACGGTCTCCACCATCAATTCGTAGGAACGTCGATGTTGCGCCTCTGCGTCGACGCCCTGGGCGGGCGGCTGCTCATCGGCCTGGCTTGCCTCTGGCTCGCGGCCCACAAAAGGGTTGCCACTCTTGAGTTCAGTCGCCAGCTTTTCCAGCGCATGGCCCAGTTTCTTCAACTCCTCCAACTCGGTCTCGATGCGGAAAGAATTGTCGCGGCTCAAATGGGCGACTTCCTGGAACGCCAGCGTATTCTGAAAACGCAATTCGTCCAGCCGATCCTCGTCAACATGCTCGCGGAGGATGCTGCGGTTCAGCGCCTGCTCCACGGTGAAATCGCTGACAGTTGTCTCGAAGACTGCGGTGGCCGTTTGCTCGAGCTGATGCGCCTCATCCACGATATAGATGCTGGCCGGCGGAAGGATCCGTTCGCCAGCCCAGCCCAGCTCCAGCGCGTTGAGCAGCAAGTGATGGTTGGTGATCAGCACCTGCGCCTCGGCAGCCCGGTCACGCATGTGGTTGATCCAGCAATTGTCTTCGAAGTGAGGACAGTCGCGCTGGAGGCAATCATCGGGGAAGCTCACGAGCCGTGGCCGAAGGTCGCTCTCGAGCAAAAAGGGCAGATCATCGACATCGCCGCTGTCGGTCTCGTTGAGCCAGGTGCGCAGATGAGTGATCTGTGCGTGCTCGCGGTCGACAAAGGTAAATCGTTCCTGCTCGAATGCCTCTTTCTCCCACTTGAGGTTGCAGATAAAGTTGCTGCGTCCTTTGACCACCACCGCGTCGATGGGGCGATCCAACACGCGGCTCAGCAGGGGGATGTCCTTTTCATAGAGCTGTCGTTGCAGCGCCTTGTTGGCCGTGGCGACCACCACAGTTCGTCCGCTCAACAGCGCTGGCAACAGATAGGCCAACGACTTGCCCGTGCCCGTCGGCGCCTCGACCAGCGCATGGCTGCGTTTCAACAGCGCACGCTTGACCGCCTCTGCCATCTCTAGCTGGCTGGCGCGCAATTCATAGCCAGCCAAGGTGCGCGCCAGGGCGCCCACAGGTCCGAAGAATTCGGCCAGATCGCACGCCTCCAATTCTGGCATGCCCGGGTCGACATTCGTCTCGCTTGGAGCTTCGTGGCTCAAAGTGTCGAAGATCTCGGCGGGGGTAGCGCTCTTTTTCATGGCGGGAAGTTTAGCACGCATGTGCGAATGGAGCAAACAGATTACCCAGATTTCTTGCAGGCAAATGGTCTCACTGTCGGCGACGATGGGTTGGAGGGCAACGCCACAAAAAAACAGCGGACCGAGTCAATCTCGGTCCGCTGTTTTCAGATACGATCAAGCGCAAATGCGGTTTATTCCTGGGGCGGCTGGATCACGGCGTCGATCACGTGGATCACGCCATTGGAGCCAAGCACATCCTTCACAACCAGGTTTGCACCGTTGACTTTGACGCTGTCGCCATCCACCTCGAAGCGGAGCGACTTGCCCTGTTGGGTAACCGCTTCCATTTGGTCAAAGATGTCCGTGGACATCACCTGACCTGCCAAAACATGGAAGAGCAACACGTCGGTAAGTGTCTGGAGCG
>JAAUPU010000668.1 GCA_012032975.1 Caldilineaceae bacterium
ATCAAGCGTGGGGCATGGTTACACCCCTTCGATAACCACCTCAATAACCACCTCTGAAGCCAGCACATTCCCACGCTGGCCAACCACCTTCACCCAGAGCCGACGGAGATTCATAGGTGATCGACCATGCGTTATGCGATCCTCTCAGACATCCATGACAACGCGACCGCGCTCCGTCAGGTGCTGCACGATATCGATCAGCAACACGTTGACCGCTTGATCTGTCTTGGCGATGTGGGCAGAGACGCAAGGCTCTTTGCCGAGCTTCGGGCAAGAGACGCGCTCTGCACCTTTGGCAACTGGGAGGTGAGCGGGTTGGCCAGAATGGCAGCGCCGCTCGCGTCGTGGGTGGGTGGATGGCCCGCGACGATTCGTGCTGGCGAGGCGCGCTTTTGCCATGCCACGCCGGAGATGCCATCGCAGATTGCGACGACGAGGGATGCGGCGCGAGCGGTGGCCAACGGCGCGACATGGCGCTTCCTTTTCCCCCGGCTGGATCGGGACGAAGACGCAGTCTGGCAGACGTTGGCGGTGATGGAAGAGAGCGGGCTGCGTGTGGTTTTTCATGGCCACACCCATGTGCAACAGGTCTGGTCCTGGGCCGCGGATACCGAGGCAAGGCGCAGGTTGTGCTGTTTGCGAGGGACGCGCGAATGGGTGGTCGAGCCGGGGAAAACGCGATGCAGAAAATCGGTACATCGTCGGCGTGGGCAAGTGTAGGAGAGCCGCAGGATGGAGACGCGTGGCGCTATGCCTGCTTTGACGATTCGTCGGGCGTTGTGTCGTTGCGTTCGCTTCGCTAATTGCCCTCTGCGGCGGGCACGAAGTTGTTTAGCGGAACATAGCCAGAGGGTGGCGTCAGCTCAAGCGGTTCGGGCGGTTCTTCGTCACTCTGCGCGGCTTTGAACTCGAAGAAGTTCCAGACGATTCGGCTGACATCTTTCATTGCATTGTTGCTGGTGCCCCAATCCATCCAGCCGCTCCGATAGAGAAAGACGCTGATCACATACGGCCCGGTCGGCCCCCAAACCAGGCCGACATCGCTGTGCGATTCAAAGGCGAAGCCATGCTTGTGGACGATCCAGGCGTTCTGTGGCTGCGGCAGACCGCTCCACAACATCTCCTGGAACTCGTCGTGGCTCATGTAGAAAAGTATCGTTTTGCATTCTTCGGGCGTGAACTGGTCGCCGTAGGTTTCCAGCAGCAACCCCGTACCCTGGGTGCAATCGTAGATGGCTGCGAGCAATCGCCCCATATCGGCCGGCGAGGATTGCAGATTGGTGTCGGGATTGGTCGTCCAGTCGGTGCGCTGATTGCCGGGTGTGGGGATCTGCGCCAATTGCACTTCGACATCGTAGCCGGACTGCATGTAGGTGTTGACAAAACCCAGCCCGCGCATGAACTCGGTAAAACGCCGGGCGCCGGTCGCTATATCGCCGCCGCCCAGTTGGCGCACCAGCAGGTTGGCTGCGTAGTTGTTGCTCTCGCCCAGCGCAAAGTCGATCCACTGGCCCACTTCGTAGCTGACCGGGTCGTCGGCTTGAATGCCATTTTCCTGTTGTTGCATGATCGCGGCGACGATGCCGATCTTGAGCGTAGACATGCCCGAAAATGAAACTCGTCATCGACATGCGCTTCCTCGCCACTTTGGAGATCGTTGACATAGACCGCGGCGAAGCCAGGGAAGGTGGAAAGGTAGCTGTCCAGCGCCTTGCCCAGGTCGGACATGGCGGGCGGCAACGCGGGCGTCTCGTCCAGAACGAGCTTGGCGGTGCGGTCATCCAAAGCGGTCAGCGCCCCGATCACAACGGGGATGCTCGCCTCAATGTCAAGGTCGGTTCCCGGCGCGCCAGGCGTCCAACGCCAATCGTGGGTAAAGGCGCCGACAAAGCCGGGCGGCGCCTCGGCCAGCGCGCCATCGCTCCAACGGTCCAGCGGCGGCGTCAGGCGCGGTCCCTCCGGCCCATGATCGTACTCGATGGCCACCTGCGCCAACCAGGTGCGCAACTTCTCCGAATCGAGCATAAAGCGCACGGGGATATCGCGACGCTGCTGATCAAAGCCAAATGCCTCGCGCACGGCGATGTCCAAAAAGGCCGCGCCTTCCAGGAATTGACCGGCCTCGGCGACCATCTGCTCCACATCCACGTGGAGCTCCACCTCTTCCGGGCGCAACACCAGCCGCTGGTCGCCATAGAGCACTGCGATTGGCTCATGGTAGATTTGGTCCAGATGCTGGCGGATCTCGTCGGCGTCTTTGAGGTTGCTCAGGTCCAGCCCGCCCAAGTAGACGCCTGGGGGCACGGGCGCGGCCGCGACTTTGAAGCGCGTGTAGAGTGGGAAGATGGCGAGGATTGTGATGAGAAAAAAGACAAAGGTCAGGAACTTACGCACAGGAATATTTCAACTCTCGAACAACCTACTCCCACTCGATGGTGGCCGGGGGCTTGCTGCTGATGTCGTAGACGACCCGGTTGACGCCCTCGACTTCGTTGACGATCCTCGAGCTGACCCGCGCCAGCAGATCATAGGGTAGCCGCGCCCAGTCGGCGGTCATGAAGTCGTCGGTGGTGACGGCGCGCAGTGCAAGTGTGTTGGCATAGGTGCGACCATCGCCCATGACGCCGACGCTGCGCACGGGCAATAGCACGGCGAATACCTGGCTGGTCTGGCGATAGAGACCGGCATCGCGCAACTCTTGTAGAAAAATGGCATCGGCATGGCGCAGCGTTTCCAGCCGCGGCCAGGTCACGTCGCCGAGGATGCGGATGGCCAGCCCAGGCCCTGGAAAGGGATGGCGCCAGACGATCTCTTCTGGCAGTCCCAACGCTTCGCCCACCGTGCGCACCTCGTCTTTGAACAACAACCGGAGCGGCTCGATCAGTTGGAAGGTCATGTCCGCGGGCAGCCCACCCACGTTGTGGTGGGTCTTGATGGTACGGGCGTTGCGCGTGTCGTCGTTGCTGGCCGATTCGATCACATCTGGATAGAGGGTGCCCTGAGCCAGAAAGGCGGGCGAATCCACGCCCCATTCTGCGGCGAGACGGGCGGCTTCGCTCTCGAAGACGCGGATGAAACGACTGCCGATCAGCTTGCGTTTCTGCTCCGGGTCGGCCACGTCGGCCAGATCAACCAGAAACTCCTCTTTGGCATCGACCGCGACCAGCCGCATTCCTTGATGTTTTTGGAAAGTCTCCACCACCTGCTCCGCCTCACGCAGCCGCAGCAACCCGTGGTCCACAAAGACACAGGCCAGCCGGTCGCCGATGGCCTGGTGGACCA
>JAAUPU010000669.1 GCA_012032975.1 Caldilineaceae bacterium
CCTGCACAGGTGCGCCCCAGGCAGGTGTACCGGTGACCGCAGGCCGGGGTTGTGGCCCCATTGCCACCCGTGGAGCCGGCGCGGGCGCCGGAGAGGGTCTGGAGCGCGAATCTCGGGCGGCTCTCACCCGAGCGGCCGTGGCTGCCACGTTGGAGACTGCGGGTGCGCCGGGGTCTTCCAACATGCGGTCGAACGACTCGGCGATGTGCCCAGACGGATCGATCAGCTTGAGCGGGTTGTTGAGGACGTACGCGTATCGATTGAACGTCTGCGGGTAAGTTGGGTCGGGAATGATGGTATCCGCACTCACAAACCGTCCCAACTGGGGATCGTACCAACGCGCGCCGTAGTAGCTGAGTCCCTCGCCGCCGGGCAAGCCGCGTTCATGGTACTGGCCGGTGAAGCGTCTGGTCGTCAGGTCGGTGAAGGGATCGCCGCGGTTGCCGCCGAAGGACAGGTAGTAGGCCCGCTCCACCACCACGCCGGCCTCGTCCACCAGCACGCTGCTGCTGTTCAGGTGGTCGCGCAGCAATGTGAACAGACCGTTGCCGCTGGCATAGCCGCTGCGCCGCAAGGCCACCTGCCCGCCCGGCCCTGCATAGTAGCTGGTGCTGGCGCCCGCCTGCCACTCGTAGACGCCAGCGATGTAGACGGTGGTCACGCAGGCCAACAACGGCAGATAGAGTCGATAGGGCGCGGCCAACTGCTCTGTTCACACCGCGGCCAACTCCCGTTCCAGCGCCTGGATACGACCCTCGGCCAACTCGATTCCCTCGGCCAGCAGCCGCTGCACCTGCTCCGGGCTGCGACCCTCCGCGTAGATGCGCAGCACCGGCTCGGTGCCGCTGGGCCGGATCAACAGCCAGCTATTGTCGGCCAGGATGAACTTGGCGCCGTCTTTGTCGCTGGTGTGGTCGAGGTGCTCACCGCCAAGCTCCGCCGGAGCAGATGCGATCAATGCCGCCACCAGCTGCGCCTTGTCGAAAGGACGCACCGGCTGGTCGTGACGCGCATAATGAAAGAGGCCGATGTCCGGCGCGGCCATCAGTTCCTTCAGCAGACTCTCCAATGTCTTGCCGCGGCTGGCGACCATCTCGACCAGCAGCAGCCCCATCAAGAGGCCGTCGCCTTCGGGAATGTGTCCCAACATGCTGATGCCGCCGCTCTCTTCGCCGCCCAGCAACACCGGCTCGCGCAACATCCGATCGCTGATGTAGTTGAAGCCCACCGGCGTTTCGTGGATCGGAAGACCATACCGCTCTGCCAGACGGTTCAACATCTGGGTCGTGCTCACCGTTTTGACCACGCTGCCACGCAATCCGCGGTCGTGGACTAGATATTCCACGAGCAAGGCCATGATGCAGTGGGGGTCGATAAAGCGTCCGCTGGGATCGACCGCGCCGATGCGGTCGGCGTCGCCGTCAGTGGCCAGCCCGATGCGATAGCCACCGCTGGTCATCAGATCGATCAGCGGATGGAGATGGCGCGCAATTGGCTCTGGGTGGATGCCGTTAAAACCGGGGTTCATCTCGCCGCGTAGCTCAGTGACTGTGCATCCGGCATCTTCCAGCAACTGCCGCAGATAGACGCGGCCCGCGCCATACATGGCATCCACGGCGACGTGCAAGCCGGCATCGCGGATCGTGTCGAAGTTTACGAGGGTGCGCAGATGGCTCTCATACGCGGGCAGCGGATCGAAGCGCTGCACCGAGCCATTGGCCAGCGCCTGATCCAGGTCCATGCACGCTGGCTCGATGCCGTTGGTCAGGTTGCGGCGGATGCGCGTCTCTACCTCTTTCGAGTCGCCGGGGCTAGCCGAGCCGCCATAGCTGGCCTTGAGCTTGATGCCGTTGTACCGGGGCGGATTGTGGCTGGCCGTGATCATCACGCCGCCGCCCGCCTGCCTGTCCACGATGGCATAGCTCACCACCGGCGTCGGCGCGTCGGCGTGGGCGAGCCAGACATGGAGTCCGTTGGCGGCCAGAACCTCGGCCACAGCAGCCGCATATCGGTCGCTTAGGAAGCGGGTGTCATAGCCGACCACCAACTCCGGCCGCGAGTAGGGCGAGGAGGTCGTCGCGGCGTGGTCGTCCAATGTCTTTTCGGCGATGGCCTGCGCGACATGGCGTACATTGGCAAAGGTGAATTCGTCACTGATGACGGCGCGCCAACCGTCGGTTCCAAACTTGATGGGCATGAATGGCTCCCTAATGTGACGTGGACAATTGAGTGTACTTGTCGGTGTTTGAACGAATGATCTACACTACCTCGTGCACACCCGGCCACTCGCGCCAGAGATCGGTGTAGCCCTCTTTGCCGATGGCGTCGCACTCCTTGTGTCGGAAGCGCGCGATCACGGCGTGGCGGACGTTGGGCGATGTGTTGATGCCGCCAGTATGGTAGATCAGGCTGTGGGCCAGGATCAGG
This sequence comes from Caldilineaceae bacterium, assembly GCA_012032975.1. The sequence goes on from JAAUPU010000669.1 coordinate 2,428, forward strand.
TCGCCGGCGTTGGCGGTCAACATGACCGGCGCTTCGGGGAAGTCGAGCCGAGGCATGCCGTTGGCCAGCACCTCGTGCCCCTCGCGCTGGAAATAGTCGGCGAGGAAGCGATGCGACTTGGGCCAGACGGTGAAATTGCCGGCGTAGGGTTCGAGCACGTCGGCCAGATAGATGACCGCGAAGGCCGAGAAGCCGCGATTGTAGTAGCCTTTCGGCATTCCATTCGTGCCGTTGCCGATGCCGTCGAGATGGCCGCGCATGGGCTGGTCATCCACGTCCACCAGCTCCGGGAAGCGGGGATAGGGTTTGGCCCGCGTCAGGGGCAGGACGTTGCCCTCACCCATCAGTTCTTCGGCCAGGGCAAAGGCCGGCGTGTTGTGAAAGAGAGCCAGGATCAGCGGCGATGTCAGCAGTTCGGCGCAGAAGAAGGCCGAACGATTGTTGGCCATGTCCTCGCCGCCCATGCCCACATAGCCGATGGAATGGTTGACGGCGCGCAGCGCGTCGTCGATCATGATCTTGGGCGCGACGTTGGGAATTTTGAGATAGCCTTCTTCGACAAAGTGGCGTTTCTGAGCTTTGGTCAACATGTGCGGCTCCTTTGTGATTGGCTTGGATTGGCGGTTGGCGTCAATACAGGCTGCCCTTGGTGTCGGCGCTTTGGTCAGTCGCACCGCTGAAGTCGATGGCGCTGAAGGCCTCGCGGGCGGCCTGGCCCAGCAATCCGCCATCGCTGGAGAGGGCGAGATATTGAAAGCCCTGGCCGATGCGCATGGTCACCTCCTGCGGGTTGAAGCAGTGTTTGCCGGCCGCCTTGCCTGTCTTCTTGCAGGCGGCCAAGACCTCCATCAT
>JAAUPU010000670.1 GCA_012032975.1 Caldilineaceae bacterium
CGATCTGTGTGCGGTTGCTGGAATAGACGGCAAAACCGTTGCCCTTGTAACCTTCCCAATGACCAATTGTCATTGGCCAGGGAATCGTAGACGCTGGCGATTCCGTCGCAGCCTGCCCGAACCCAGAAGCCGTCGTAGGCGTTTGCATGGGCAGCAGAGTCACTGACATCGACATCGCCACTGGAGCTCAGGTAAAAACCATAGCCCAGGTTCATCTCCGCAACCGAATTCTTGACCACGATCGGCGATGGGAATTCACAGCTGTAGTCGGCATCTATGTAAAATCCGCTGGCCTGGAACCCGGGTCCGGCAAGCATGCCATTGCGCAGGGCCATCGACTCATCGATCTCAACAGAGCCATGTTGAATATAGGCCTGGACACCGACTGTCCCATTGTCGCTGGCCTCTGATTGATGGATGACAACATTGACTACCCCCGTCACTCCCGGTGATCCCTGATCCACATAGATGCCGCCAAGTCCGTTGGATAGGGCAAGTGTGTCCGTGATCTCGGCAGTTCCCGAATATAAATAGGTGTAAATGCCGCTTTCTCCATTGCTGATGGCATGTGTACTCTCAATCTTTACGCCTTCGTTTGTCACGATATCGAAGCCGTGACTGCTTGCGTCCCGTGCCACCACATTGGCAATCGTTACAACGCCGCTCACCAGCTTGCTACCATAAGGGCCGAACAGAATGGCAGAGTCATCCGGCGATGTGACATTGAGGCCATCAATGGTGATGTCACCGGGAAAAACGGTGGCGCTGATGTAAATCGAGGGTCCGGTCGGCGGCGCGATGCTGACCGTGCCCGGTCCATCCGCCGCGACCAATGTGATGTCGCCTTCTGTTGCCATCGTAGCCAGATTGACGCTCTCGGCGTACGTGCCCGTGCAGATCTGGATGACGTCGCCCGGCGAGGATGCGTTGACCGCATCCTGGATGGTGGTGAAATCTGCGCCCGAACTGCACACGGTGCGGCTTGCGGCGCGGGCCACTTCGCCGCTTCTCACAGAGATGAGCAGCAGCGAAAAGAGAAGCAGCGGTGCGCCGAGGAGCAGCAGCCAAGGCACAGGGCGTCGAAGCCGTCCGCCCGCTCGGCCTGGAGGGGCAATTCCCAAGCGATTGACGTGGTTGTGATCCATGATTGGGTCTCCTTCATTACTTGTCCGACATTGGATTTGTGCGAACGCTGGGGATTTGTGCGAGCGCTGGTGCGTTCTGATCATAAAATCTTGGCCACGACTTGTCAACCGTCAGGATTCGGTCGGGTTCTCTACACGCGTGTGGCACGATTGCCCGCCCGCGACTTGCGCCAGTTGCCGAGCCAAGTTTTATCGATGGCTGGCGGGTTGACAGGGTGATAGGCCCCGTTCGCCCCCTCGCCTTGTCATTCAATCAGGGTCATTCGATCAGGAATGGCCGACGATCCAGCCAGCGACAGGAAAGCCTGCTCGACTCTGTCCGATCCCCGATCCGTACTCGGATATGCAAAGAGGTTCAGATTGCAGATCGCGCGAAGGGTGTCTACAATCATGCCAAGCAATCGCTTTGCATCCATCACGTATCATAGAATCGAGGGAGCCAGATGAAACGAATCCTGCTCACCGGCGCGACCGGTCGCATCGGCGCTGAATTTTTCGAGGAGATGAAAGGGCGCTACTGGTTTCGGCTTGCCGCGCGACGGCCTGAAAAGCTGGGCGATGTAGGCGAGCACGAACTCTTCCACCTGGATGTCGCAGATGCCGATAGGTGCCAGGAAGCCTGCCGCGATATCGACGCGGTGGTGCATCTCGCCGCGGATCCGTCGCCAGCCGCCGGCTTTTATGAGTCGCTGCTGGATAGCAACATCAAAGGCGCGTACAACATCTTCCGCGCCGCCAAGGACCAGGGCTGCAACCGCGTCGTCTACGCCAGCAGCATCCAGACCATCGAAGGCTATCCACTGGACAGGCTAGCCTTTCCAGATGGGCCGATTCGACCGCTGAATATGTATGGTGCGTGCAAGGCCTTTGGCGAGGCGACGGCCCACTATTTCGCCGCGGTGGAAGGGCTTTCCTGCCTCTGCGTGCGGATCGGCAACTATCAGGGCAACTCGGATTCTATGGAGGCCGACGGCCGGCGGTTGAGTGCGTGGATCAGCAACCGGGATATGAACCACCTCTTCGAGCGCTGCATCGAAACGCCCGACCTCCAGTACGCCATCCTGCAGGCAGTTTCGGACAACCGCTTCAAGCGCATGGACATCACGTCCGCGCGCGAGTTGGTCGGCTACCAGCCCAAGGATGACTCCTTCCAGTTTTTTGCCACGGGGATCCAGTACAAAGATCGCTGGTATGAGGAAGCTCCCCGCCAGCGGCCATAGTCAATCGGTCAGAAGTTCGACTTTTTGGGAGGATACCGCCGCGCCCTACGACGCGACGTGCGCCGGCGCGTGCTGGCGACGATAGATTGCCATGTAGCTGCGGAGCGCGTTTTCCGCGTTGAGGCCGTGGGTGTGGGCCACCGCCACCAATCGCCAGAGCAGCTCGCCGAGTTGCTTTTCGTTCAGGGTTGCGTTGGTCGCAGACGCGGCTGTCTCGATCATGCTGGAGAGCGCCCGTGCTTCAGCCGCCCGATCCAGAAGGCCAGCCTTCTCCGCTTTGGATTGCAGCTTGCGCGCCTTCTCCAGAGCGGGCAGCGCGACTGGAATCCCATCCAGCGACCCCGTTCCGCCTGACCCTTCTCGGCCCGTTCCTGGGTCTTGATGGCCTCCCAGTTGACGAACAACTCGTCATAGTCGCCAGTTCGAGATCGCCAAAGACGTGGGATGGCGGCGGATCAGCTTGGTGACGATGCTGTGGGTGACATCCGCCAGGTGAAAGCGCCCTTCCTCGGTTGCGATCTGCACCATCATCAGCGTGACCAGCAACAGGTCGCCCAACTCCTCGGCGATGTGCGGCGTGTTGTCATCGCCGCTGGCTTCGGCATCGATGGCCTCCAGCACCTCGTTCGCCTCGTCCAGCAGACCGGAGCGAAGGCTTTCTAGCGTCTGCTCACGGTCCCACGGGCAGCCATCCGGCGCACGCAAGCGGGCGATGAAGAAGCTCCAGAACTCAGGAAATTTTACTCCAATATTCCATATAGACAATATAGATGTGTTATAACTAATAATTAATGATTCTACTATTTGCACTGGTGATTATTAGTGTGTTACCATCTGACGTTGGCATATGTCTTAATGTATATTGAGCAAGCTTATACTCACCTTTAGCCTAACTGTGGAGCCCGTATCCTCA
>JAAUPU010000671.1 GCA_012032975.1 Caldilineaceae bacterium
CTGTTAGTCGAACTGTATGGAGGCTGTGTTTCAAATGCGTTTCAAAGGTGAGGGGAAAAGCGCCAAAGCAATCTGTGGGCAGGGGCCTTCACGATCATGCCCCTGCCCACAGCAGCTACCCAGGATACTCTGCTTCCAAATAGTCATGCCATGCTGCTTCAAATTCCACCGCGGTCATGCCGAAGACCGACGGCGCCAGCGTTGCCCAGGAATCGTGCTGCTCGAAGCCGTCCAGCAGCCGCGGCAGATGCGAGTAGCCATACTCGACCAGGACAAACTCGATCAGCGTGTCCGCGATTTCATCGGCAACCAGTCCCGAATTGGTCCAGTCGTCATACGGACCTGTCGGTTCGCCTGCCCGCAACAGCGCCCCGTCGATGGAGTGTGATTGCGCCTTGTAACGCCGCTCAAGATAATAGGTCAACGTACGCCATTTCGACATGAAGCCATACTCACGGATGAGATAGTATTCCAGGCTGCGGGTCATAGCGAGCCACTGTGGCTTGATGGTCCGATCTTGCAGCGCCTCTGCAACGGTTCGTCAGCGCCACTCCAATGAGGAGCGTACGGCGCAGCGTCTCCTCCTTGCTCATCCCAGGCCATCGCACCATCGTCGCAGATTCAGGGATCGTCACGGCAGATGGATTTGCTGCGGCAAGCGCCTGCGAACGACCCACGATGACCCTCTGTTTGCCTTCAAGCGGCGGCAATTCCGGACCCAAGTCCCTGCGCAACTGACCATATTCTCTATCAACCTCTGCTGCAATCGACCGGACGATGGCTGCGTGATGACTGCGACCTCGAGCGCAGAACTCAGTCTCGATCAGTTGACGGCCCGCATCGCTCTGGGTTGCGGGCTTCGCTGGTCGACACGTCGGTTTCAGGTCGAGGGAAGTCGGCGACCTCGCCGCGCAGGGTCAGCAACTCGCTCTCCAGCGTGACGACCCGCTGCTCCATGCGCTGCCAGCCCGCGAATGCCATCGCGCCGGCGATGCAGAGCGCAACCAGCACGAGTTCATAGACCCGTTGCTGGAGCCGCCAGCGCGAGCTTTGCCCCGCCGGCGCACCCGCGTCCTCTCCCGATGTCGATTTCAAGAGCGCTTGCCATGCCAGGTCGTCATCCCGATCCTCGTCGAAGACCCGCCACTCCATCCTCTTGTCCGACAACAACTGTCTCGCCATCTGCTCACCTCCGGGCATCCGCTCTCCGATTTCCACATGGCTTTCCCAACCGCGTTGGGGTGAATCGCCGCGTGTAGTTGGACGAGCGTCTCAACCGTTTGTCGAGGCCAGCAGCCGCTCCGTTTCACCAGACGTCATTCGGTGTTCACCCAGTTCATCGGCGGCGGGATGCAGCCTGCGCTTGCGCGTGACTGAAAGATGCTCGAAGATAGAGCAAAGCGGAAGCGATTTGGCTACAAAAGCGCTACAGATAGGTTGCGATAGATTTGGATTTTGGAGGCCTGGCTTGCGGACCGCAACAGCGAGGGCAGCGGTTCCGGTGGTAGAGGCGTAGGGTGGCAGCAAGATCGAGCACCGGCCTTCGATTTGCAACCTATCGCAACATGAGATAAATTGACTTTATGCATATCGTCTCGCGCAAAGCATTACGACTGTTTTGGGAACGAAATCCAGACGCTGAAACGGCTTTGCAGCGATGGTACAGAATTGTGTACCTGTCAAGCTTCGCTAGTTTCGCTGAGTTGAGACAGACATTTCCGTCAGCCGATAAAGTTGGCGACCTCTTCGTGTTCAATATTGGCGGCAACAAATATCGACTGATTGCTTCGATTCATTTCAATCGCGGCAAAGTGTATGTACGGCATGTGCTGACGCATGAAGAGTATGATAGAGGGGCATGAAAACATGAGTAGCATATTGGAAGACCTGGTAGTGAATTGGCAAGCGCTTGGTCCGATGCTGACAATTCGTGATGAGATCGGCTATGACCGAGCGATTGAGGCGATGAATCGTCTTGTCGATGAGGTTGGGACAGATGAGACGCATCCGCTGTATGATCTGCTGGACACAATGGGAACGATTGTCCAGGTGTACGAGGATGAACATCATCCCATTCCAGAGAGCAACGGACCCGGTGTGCTGAAATATCTTATGGAGGAGCACGGACTAAAGCAGTCTGATCTGAACGAGGTAGGGTCACAGGGGGTTGTGTCAGAAATTTTGAGTGGCAAGCGCCGGTTGAATGTGCGCCAGATTCAGCTCCTTTCCGAGCGTTTTGGTGTATCACCCGCTGTATTCTTTTGAGCCAATCCGAGATTCGGATGCGCAGATTGCCGAAGTTGTGAGATCAAAGCTGTCTTGTCACAATTCAGCCAACAATGGATGGATGACACTTTAGAGTCCCTCTCTTGGAATCGATTCCTGCAAGAAAGAGCGCCCTATCGTCAATTGACGACAGGGGCGCTCTTTCGCGCTGTCCTCGCTGGGTCAGTTACTCCGCTGCATAGGTCGATTGCTCCCACACGATCTGCCACTGGCCGTCACGCTTCTCGTAGGCGTCAGTGTGCCAGACATACACGGTCTCAGGATTGCCGAAGGCGACGATGTACGGTGAAGGATTTATAGCGGATGACGGCCATGTCGCCGATCTGCCGCACCTCGATCTCCGTCGCCGGTTCCCAGACCAAAAAGTCGACCAGCCCGGATTCGACGTCGCCAAGGAATTGCTCTCTGGACATCGTTGCCCCGAAAGGTGGAATGATCTGGAAATTGTCGGCATGGAGCCGGTCCGCCGTCTCCATGTCGGCATCGACCATGGCGCGCAGCCGTTCTAGTTCGGTGGCGCGGATGAGGTCAGCCTCATCCGTGGCCTTTGATCCACCCGAGCCACCAATCTGATCGAGGACATCTTCGTTGGGAATGTCATGCCAAAGCTCAACAACTTTGCCATCTTTGACGCGAAAGATGTCGATCATTGACCAGGTGACTGCCTTCCCGGTTGGCTTCGCACCGAGAAATTCCGCCTGGTGCGTCCCGTTGTATGTAACATACGCGGTCACCAGGTCGTCCTTCAGAACCCATAGGTTGACCGTTGCCGCGACATCGGGAAACGCGGCGAGCGTCTGTACCAGTACACCTTCAGGTTGTGGCGTGAAATCCAGGTTGTGGAGGACCATGTCGGCATCGAATACCTCGGCAAGTACGCTCATGTCTTTGCCGGTGAACACTTCGTCGTAAAAACGCTGGACGATGGCCTGGTTGGCCGCTTCATCCACACTCGGTTCCGCTTGCGCAACTGGCATCGCCTGGATCGGCTG
>JAAUPU010000672.1 GCA_012032975.1 Caldilineaceae bacterium
GCCATACAGGCCATCGGCAAAGACCAACAGGACCAAGCCTACGACGATGGCGATCAGCGCAATGACGGTACGTCGTGTGTTGCGCCACGTATTGCGCCAGGCCAGCTTGATATATGTGCGCACAGGCTACTCACTGACAATCCAAGTCATTGCCGCATCGAATTCGTCGTTGCTGTACAGCTTCACCTCGCCCGGCATGAGGAAGCCAAAGGCTTTTACCGTGCGAGCCATCCACTTGTGATCGGTCACGAACGCGATCTTCTCGAAGTCGGTGAGGTGTTTCATGCCGACCTTGGCGTCGTCCCACATGGCCTCCGCCTCGTAATCGTCGAATTCTGGACCAAGCTGGTAGAGCAAACAGAGCTTGTCATGCCTGGCCACCGCGGCCTCGACAGCCGGGATGAGAACATCCTCGTAGTCGTCATCGGTTACTTTGCCCGTGAGCGAGAAGGCCAGCGCCTTGTCGGACCCGGTTGGTATTGTCTGAATCATCGAACTCTCTCCTGTTTGGAATCGATATTCGACGCATCGAGGCGAATGAACTGTCGCTCGGCCTTCTCGATTGCATCGCGCAACGTGTGCAACGAAACAAAGGGCTTTGATTCGAGTATCTGTATCGTCATGGCATGTCTCCTTGATGCTCAATCGGTTGCCCATACGTGAAGCCTTGTTTGGTAGATTGGCAACATGATGCGGCGCCATTATTGTGGCATCGCACACCGGAACGTAACACCGAACGACCCTAGAATAGCAAGGACGATTACCGCGCAACAGTGTACGCACCCATTGACGATCATGAGTCGCTTCATATCGCGACATGAAGCGACTCATACGACTGATGAAGCTTCATGGTGCAATTCATCGACCGTCGGTCATCATGGTAGGATGAAGTGTGCTACGCTCGAATTGTTGTTATGCCTTCGCCAGTTGCACAGGGGAGACCGGGAAGTTTCAGAAAGGGCAATATAATGACATTCGGCGAATTCTTCAAGCGAGTGTTGGCTGTCTTTGCCGTGTTGCTATTGGTGAGCGCAGTATGGGCGGCGCGTTCCACACTTCTGCTCGGTTTTGCGGCCGCGTTGATTGCCGTCAGTCTCAGCATCCTGTCCGGGTGGCTACAACGCCGCGGCTTCTCACACGGATGGGCGGTCATATGCTCCGTGGTCATTGCCAGCCTGATGGGGATTGCCTTGCTGCTCTTGATGTTGCCGCGCCTGTTGGGTGATTCGGCCAATTTGCTATACAGCATCCCCGCGGCAGTGGCGTATCTGGTAGAAGTCTATGCGAATGCACGCGACGCCAGCAGGTTCTTACAGGCGGCGTTGCCAGCTCTGCCAGCAGCTGGCGCTGCGGCGGCAGAAGTAGATCCGGAGCGTGCAAGAGCAATTTTGAATCAGTTGTTCAACGCAAGCCTGACCATCATGCCCAGCTTTTTTGGTGGACTCGGGACAGTTGCAGGTGTAGTCTTCAACCTTTTCTTCGTGTTGGTCATCGCGGTCTACCTGGTCATTGATCCCAAGGGCTATGTGAAAGCCAGCCTGTTTCTCTTTCCAGAACACTTCCATGCGCGTGTAGTCAATATCTGGAACGAGCTCTACCGCACGATCAGGGCCTGGCTTACGGCCATGTTCTGGTCGATTACAATCACGGTTGCGCTCGTTTGGTTGATTATGGGGGTAGTGCTGGGCATGCCGAATGCAATTGTCGTGGCTGCGTTCGCTGGATTGGCGACCTTCATTCCGAATATCGGCGCTTTTCTTCCGCTGATCCCGATTGCGATCTTCTCTTTGGCCAGCGACAATCCTGCCCAGATCTTTGTGATGATTCCAGTCTATCTGATCATTCAACTTGTCGAGAGCAGCTTCATCACGCCGTCGATTGTGAAAGCGGGACTCAAAATCCCGCCAGGCGGATTGATGATCTTTCAGCTACTGATTACGATACCGCGAACGACGTACCCGTTAGCTCCTCCGAAACAGCCCACAGGCGGCGCGCATGGACCAAGTTGTGGGATGCGGCGCTCGATTCGACACGCTCTGGATTGCCTCTGACTTCTCCAAGACCAGAGGGGCCGAAATATTGCCCGCCATCCACATCGCGGGCCGTCGCTGCATAGAGCGTGGGCAGCGCGCCCATCGGCTGCGGCTGGGCGAAGATGCGGTTCATCAGCTGCATCATGACCGTCTTGCTTTGCAGGTTTGTCGCGGTATAGCCAGGATGGGCGGCAACGGCGATGGTGTCATGTCCTGTCGCCGACAGCCTGCGCTGCAGCTCATAGGTAAAGAGCAGATTGGCGAGCTTGCTTTGCGCATAGGCTTGCATCGCCTGATAGCTCTTGTGTTGCCAGTTGAGATCGTCGAAGTCGATCTTCCCGATGCGATGCACCGCGCTGCTGACCGTGACGACGCGTGCATCGGGCGTGTGGTTGAGCAGATCGACCAACTGCGCGGTCAGCGCAAAGTGCCCCAAATGGTTCACGCCAAACTGCGATTCAAATCCCTGTCTGGTCGTGCCGTGGGGGGGAACCATGATGCCCGCGTTGTTGATCAACAGATGTAGCTGCCCATAGTTCGCCTTGAAATTGTCTGCAAACTGACCCACCAAGTCGAGATCGCCCAGGTCAAGATACATGACGATCACCTCGCCAGAAGGACGCAAGGCGCGGATATCCTCGGCAGCGCGGTAGGCTTTGTCTAAATTGCGACAGGCCATGATCACCGTCGCGCCCCGTTGGGCGAGCGCCCGCGCCGTTTCGTAGCCAATGCCGCTATTTGCGCCCGTGACAATGGCGACTTTGCCGTGCATGGCGGGAATATCGCGCTCAGTCCACTGGCTCTGTCTGCGCCCTTTGGAAAAGTAGGCGAGGGGGCCAACGGTGTTGACAAAAAGGGCAGCGCGCCACGCCTTCTTGCTGCCCTTGACCTGTTCCGGCAAGCGCTTGCTCAGGTCCATCCACGCGGCGGTAAACAGCCCGATCTGAACCAGAGTGATCTTGATGGCTGCGATCTTCTGCCATGTTCTGAGGTCGTTCCAATGCTTCGTCTTCATCTGTATTTCCTGTCTATTCTGTAACTTCGTTGCGCAAACAAACATTCACCGCGGATGACACAGAACCCACTGATTTTCTCTGGCCGAATCCGCGTAATCCGTGGCTGAACTGCCCTTTAGCATCCGAGTCATTCCATAGACGGACAATTGTCATCAAGAGCAGAAGAAACGCTGTACGCATCTGTCCTCTCGGCTGATGATCGTCGCACTTTCGATGAAGGCCAGGAAT
>JAAUPU010000673.1 GCA_012032975.1 Caldilineaceae bacterium
CGCGGGCCAGGAGCGGAAAGAGCAAGTTGCTCACCACCATGATCGCCATGCCGAGCAAGATCACACGGCGGCGCCCAGGCTGTCGGTTGCCGGCAGAAAGAAGAGGGACGAGAGCGCATAGCCGACCAGGTAGATCGAGAAGACCAACCCAGACTGGGCGTTGGTCATCTCCCATTCGGCCTGAATAAAGGGCAGCGATGCGACATAGCTGGAAAAAGGCAGCAGGCAGAGCAGCATCATCAGGCTAATGCCCGCCAGCCAGAGATAGTCCCACCGTTGCGCGCGGCGCGCAATCTCGTCACCCATCCGCTCTCTCCAGTAAAAGAACGTGCCCGGCGCAGTAGAAGCGCCGGGCACGGTGCCACTTGAAGGTCACCGATCAAACGTCGGGGTCGGCTACTGTTTGCGTCCAACTACAAAGTAGGCGATGGGGCCAACAAAGTTGATAAATGCCAACCCAGTCCACATCGGTTTGGGACCGCGGATCTTCTCCGCCGGTCGATGGCGGATGTCCCAAAGCGCGGCGCCCAGCAGGGCCATCTGCACCAATGTTGAGAGTGCGATGGTTATCCGCCGTCCTGTGCTGAGATCACGCCATTTGGGCTTGTCGATCTGTTTGTCTTTCATGTCCGAGCATTCCTTCCTAAGGGTACGGCGCACCAAGCGCCGACCTCTTGAGCATAGTCACTTTCGCAGCGCGTGACCAGAGTCAATCCAACCAACTCTCCAGGGTCATCTGTACAATCATAGAGTGTCTACTTCATTCCTCCCAAATTTCATTGATTTGCGTGTGGGAGTCTGCTATGGTATGGTCCTCCTTGCATCTCCCCGACCCTGACATCAGGTCTATACAGTTCCCCGTTTGGGCCTCCCAAAACGGGACCATATACAGTGCCATCCCCATCCAATGTGTAGTACGTAAGATCTTATCCCATGAGCGACAAGAACCACTTTCCATTTGGCCACAGTGCTGGCCCGCGCTCCACCCACATTTGGTACAACGGACGGTAGACCGAATCGCTCTACAATATCGCGGCTGTCATAGCCGCCGCTTCTGATGATAGTTTTAGAAACGTGGCCGAAGTACGTGGCGTAGACGCGTTGCAACTGCCGGCGACATTTTTTGCCTGTCAAGATCACCTGACGATCCTGTCACAACGCCTTTCAGGGTAAATGAGCCAATGACAACTACATCTGTTCCCCTAAAACGCAATCCTCCAAAGCGCGGGCTGCTGGCGATCATCGTTGGCGCACAGACGCCCATGCAAGTGCGCGAAGCGGTGGAGGGATATCTCTTTGCCCTTCCCTGGATTCTGGGATTGATCATTTTCTTTGGCGGGCCTGTCATCGCCTCGATGGTCCTCAGTTTTACCCACTATGATATCCTGGCAAGGCCCCAGTTCGCGGGGTTGGAGAATTACGCCAAAGCCTTCTTCGACGACAAGCTCTTCTGGCCCTCTATGGCGCGCACGTTTATGTATGCGGCGGTGGTCGTGCCAACGGCCCTCTGCGGATCACTCTGTCTGGCGCTCCTGCTCAACCAGAAGTTGAAGGGGACCAACGTCTTCCGCACGATCTTCTTTGTACCCCACCTCACACCCATTGTAGCCGTTGCCGTCATCTGGTCCTGGCTGCTTCATCCCAATCTCGGCCCGGTCAACGGGTATCTGGAAATGCTGGGGATCAACGGGCCGGGTTGGTTCACGTCTCGCCAGTGGGCGCTGCCGGCGACCATCCTGGTCAGTATCTGGATGTACCTCGGCGGCAACGCCATGCTGATCTTTCTGGCCGGACTCCAGGGCGTGCCGGAAGAACTCTACGAGGCCGCGGATCTGGATGGCGCCAGCAACTGGAACAAGTTTCGCAACATCACGCTGCCCTTGATCTCGCCCACGATTTTCTTCAACTTGATCCTGGGCATCATCGCCGCGATGAAGGTCTTCGGCCTGGCGTTTGTCACCACAGCCGGCGGGCCTGCCTATGCGACATGGTTCTTTGCCCTGCATATCTACAACCAGGCATTCGAGTTCTACCGGCTGGGGTATGGCTCCGCGCTAGCCTGGCTCTTTGCCATTGTGCTGATCGTCTTCACGGTCTTCCAGCTTAGATTGTCCAAGCGCTGGGTCTACTATGAAGGGGAGGGTCCGGCATGAAAGAAGCATCTGCTATGCCCGCCGGCAGTGGGTTTGGGCAATCTCCCTCCACTGGCTACATCTTCCGGGTCAGGTTCGCGCGTCTGTTTAGCCGTTTCGCGCTCTATACGCTGATCCTGCTCCTGTCCGTTGCCTTTGTCTACCCGCTTCTGTGGACGCTGGGTAGTTCGCTGAAGAGTCCGTCGGAGATGTTCGCGTATCCGCCGACGCTCTTTCCTGCATCGCCCCAGTTTAGCAACTACGCGCAGGTGATGGAGCAGGTTCCCTTCGCCCAGTGGTTTCTAAACACTGTCGTTGTGGTGGCGGCCTCCACCCTGGGAACGGTGCTGTCGGCGGCCATGGTTTCCTATTCCTTCGCCCGATTTCGCTACCGGGGACGGGACTTGCTCTTCTTCATCACCCTGGCGACGATGATGCTGCCCGGTCAGGTGACCCTGGTGCCCCAGTTTATCCTCTTCTTCAAACTGGGCTGGATGACACGATCCAGCCCCTCTGGGTTCCCCATTGGTTTGGCGGCGGCGCATTCTTCATCTTCCTCATGCGCCAGTTCTTCATGTCTTTGCCCCGCGAACTGGACGAGGCCGCCATCATCGACGGCGCCAACCGTCTCCAGATCTTCTTCCGTATCCTCCTACCGCTGACCAAGCCGGCACTGGCCACGATGACGGTCATCTCGTTTATGTCCGGGTGGAGCGACTTTCTGGGACCGCTGATCTATCTGAATTCGCCCCAGAAGTTCACGCTGGCGGTGGGGTTGCAATACTTCAATGCCGTGGAAGACGCGGGCTTCGAGCCAACCCAACACTTGTTGATGACCGCCTGTGTGTTGACCGTGGTCCCGACGTTGATTGTCTTTTTCTCCACGCAGAAATACTTTGTGCGCGGCATTGTGATGACGGGGGATCAAGGGGTAATCGGGAGACCCCTGGTCCGGTCATATTCTTGCAGTATCGAATCTATGCAGTATCAATCTATGTGTTAAAGGAGAACACCCATGCAAAACCGCAAGTTTACACGACGTGAAATGCTCCGACTGTCCGGTGGATTGACGACAGGCGCCATCGCCGCAACCTGGCTTGCCGGGTGCGCGCCGCGGGCGCACCGTCTACTGGC
>JAAUPU010000674.1 GCA_012032975.1 Caldilineaceae bacterium
GTTGCTCAACGGAAAGTCGAATCAGGCGGAACTTGCCAGCCAAAGGGCACCGAGGGTTCGGATCGAACTTCGGTCAGCACGCTCAGGCTTTCACTGGAACCGCCGGCCATGATCATGGCAAATGTGCGTGTCATTGGTCACCTCGGCTGCGCGGGGCAGCGGTCTTGATGGATCGAGTGTTTGGATCGTGCAAACCAGACAGCGGCTGGGCCATTTCAGATGGTCTTGCCATCGGCTACCACGCCATCTTCTGGGAAGTCCCGCTCGGTGCGGTCACTGTTGATCAGCACGTTGCGCCCTACCGTGACGCCGTCGGGGATATAAACGCCCTTGCCAATCACGCTGATCCCGCTAAAGAGTCTGTCAGGCATCTGCTCGTTGGCGACCGACTCATCACCGGTGCCGATGGTGGCCCCAGCGCCGATCATCGCGTCCTTATCCACCACCACCTTTTGCAGCCGGGCGCCCGGGCCGATCCAGGTGTCGTTCATCACGATGCTGTCTGCCACCACCGCGCCGGGGCTGACGTAGACGCCAGGGCTAAGCACGCTGTTGGTGACCAGGCCGCGGACGACACAGCCGTTGGAGATCATACTGTTGACCACCTTGGCCTGCGGACCCAGCTTGGCTGCCGGGCGTTCTTCAGAGCGGGTGTGGATAGGCCAGTGGTCGGTGTAGAGATCAAGCGCCGGTTCGGGCTGAAGCAACTCCAGGTTGGTGGCCCAATACGAATCGATGGTGCCGACGTCGACCCAATACCCCTCGAATTTGTAGGCGAAGACTGTGTCGTTGGCCGCGATCATGGCCGGAATGACATCCTTGCCAAAGTCGGTGCGCGGGGAATCTTTGCTCCCCTCGTTTAATCGCCGTTCCAACATCTGGGCGTTGAAGACATAGATGCCCATGGAGGCCAAGTTGCCTTTATCCCGGTTGGGCGGCTTTTCGTAGAATTGGACGATCCGGTTCTCTTCGTCCACCTCCATGATGCCAAAACGGTCGGTCTGCTCGATAGGCACTGGCATCACGCCGATGGTCAGGTCCGCGCCCTTGGCCCGATGATAGGCAATCATGGGCGAATAATCCATCTTGTAGATATGGTCGCCAGAAAGAATTACCGCGATGTCGGCCCGGTTTTCGCTGACGAAGTCCAGATTCTGCTGGATGGCGTCGGCGGTGCCCGCATACCATTGTTGAGCGCGACGGTGTTGGTAGGGCTGCAACAACCGCACGCCCCCGCGACTGCGGTCCAGATCCCACGGTTTTCCGATGGCGATATGTTCGTTGAGGCTGTGGGGTCGATATTGGGTCAATACGCCGACCGTGTAAATCCCGCTGTTGACGCAGTTGCTCAACGTGAAGTCGATGATGCGGAACTTGCCGGCAAGGGCACGGCTGGCTTGGCGCGTTTTTCCGACAGCACGGTGAGCCGCGTACCTTCACCGCCGGCTAGGATCATGGCAATCGTTTTCATAACATTCTCACTGACTGAATTCGGCGGGTTGGGCTGTTGCTAGAAATGGGTTTCATGCTGTCTGCGGGTCGGATCAACTAGGTGGATATCGACGCCTTTGATGCTGTCTGGCCGGTCAATTCCCATCGAGCGACAGGATGGCGGGCCGTTGACTGCACCAACCAGCGCGACTGCTCACCATAGTAAAACAGTTTTGGCAATAGTTCAACAACCTGCAGCGGATTGGGCGTGCGCTGATGGCCGGATGACGGATCGTGGGTGCATGACGGCATGGCGGGATGACACCCCGACCGTCGTCAGGCAGGCGCCATTTCCCAGACTCTGCCTGGTTCGATCCAAAGCGTCAAGCCAAAAGTGAAAATTCTTTTTTGAAAATGCACGCGACGCTGATATACTTCCAGGTTGCGGTCTGTCTTGATTCGGCGGACCAAATTGGTCGCCTATCGATGTTGCGGCCAATTCTTGAGAACTAAAACTCACTCACCGATAGGAGGGATGCGTGCTGCAGCGCCAAACCCAAACGGCGGCATTCTGGCGTGATCAGTTCGAAATCTCCGCCAATGACCTTGATTTTCTCTACGACTTGCTGCTAGAGGCTCAGCAGCCCATGACGGTTGACGCCTTTGCCCAACTCTTGATCCGCGAGTACCAGCGACGCGAGAATGTCAAAATCGAGCAAGAGCTTGCCAAAGGCGAGATCTATCTGCCCAAAGCCGAACATCGCGTGGGCCAGAAACTCGTGTTTCCCATGCTGGACTTCGCTGTCGGAGAAGTCGTCCAGATGCGCGCAGGGCACAACCCAGAGCATGGCGAATTAAACGTGATCACGGTTCAATTCGCCGGTTCGGGGGAAACACGCGAGTTCGCCTCTGATCTGGACACACCCCATCGGCTGAATCAGAGCGACGGCGTTGCCCTGGTTGACAAAAACGCGCTGCTCTCGGAGAGCGAAATCTACTCGCTCTACAGCGCAGAGATCGATGAGAGTCTGCTCTTTGCTCTGGAAGAGAGCGAACGAAGCAGTCAATTTGTGAATGTCGAGGGTGCGTGGATGTTTGGCCGACATGCTGGCCGAGGTCCACGTTTGGCCATTTGAATATTGCCGAAGCGCTGATCGAGATGGCTGGCAAGCCGGTTGCCGCCGAGCAACTGATGAACGAGATGACCTGGACGATAACGTCTCCGAGGCGATGCGGGTGATCAGTCTGAACCATGCCTTGCTCCAGGACAAGCGCTTTGACCGCGTGCAAGCGAGGGAGAACAACGCTGGTTCCTTCGACGGATGGAACCAGCCACGTGGTGGAAGCGCCCATTATCCTGCGCAATTCGTCCTACCGCTACAACCGGGCACTGCTCAGCGTGGAGCTGCTGCAACTCGAATGGGAGTTGGACGACGAATGGGGCGAAAGCAGCTTGAGCAGCGAAGTGCCAAGCGTTGTGCCCAACACCAGCCTGACGCTGATCTACCCCCATCGACGCTATGGCACGTTGCCGTTGAATGGTCGCACACGCAGCTTTTTCCCATCCGGGACTTCGGGCCAATCGCTTGTGGCGCTGGTCGATGGTCGCTGGGGCACCCGCTTTCCTGGCTGGGTGATGCACGAGCGACGCTACATCTCTGGCCTGGAAAAGTGGATGGAGGACCACGCGTTGCCTGTGGGCGCCTTTATCACGCTGGAACGCACGGCCAATCCCTTTGAGATCGTCGTGGACTATCGCACCCGGCGCGCGAAGCGAGAATGGGCGCGCATCGCCACCGCAGACATGGAGACACAGCAACTGCTCTTCCAG
>JAAUPU010000675.1 GCA_012032975.1 Caldilineaceae bacterium
GCGGATTGTTCTTCCAGCGGCAGTTCGGCGTAGACCGTGCGCGCCTTGGCCGTGTCCACATCGCCCATCAACTGGCGCACATAGAGCGCATACGCGCTCAGGGTCTGGCGCGTCATCTGGCCATAGAAGGGTTCGTAATATTGTTCAATGGTGCGCAGATGATCGAGGGCAGCCAGGCGCATTTCCTCTGGCACGAAGAAACCCTTGTCGTGTGCGCGTTGCAGGGCGTGGGTGGCATGGATGCTGTAGAAGGGGATAGACTTCTGCCCCTTGCGCCAGATCGGAAAGCCGCCATCCCAGTTCTGCATCTGTTGCAGCCGTTCGATGTCGCGACTGACCGCGGCCTCCATCTCGTCGGGCGAGGGCAGCCCTTCGGCCTCGAATGCACTCAGCACGTCGCGCAGGCTGGCCACGCCCAGGATGCGCGAGGCCAATTGCTCCGAACACTCGAAGGGATAGGCGGTCAGATAGAGTACGGCATCGGTCAACGCTTGCAGCGCGGTGGAAGAGCTATTGATATCGAGACTGCCGAACTGCGGGAAGACGTTGGTCGGCGCGGCGACCGGCTGGACAATCGCGCCCTCGTCGATCACGCCGTAGGTGGCGAAGGCTTCGGTGGTGGCCGGTGTGTAGACCGGTAACTCGATCTCGGCGCCGTCGGCATAGGCGCCGGAAACCGCGGCCACTTGCAGCCGCGCCGTGCCCGCGTTGACCGTCGAGGCCGGGAAGCGTACCTCCACCCGGTCGTTGGCGGGCACGGAGACACGCTGGCCGCTGCCATCGGTCAGCAGCAGGTTGACGCTTTTGAGCACCACATCCACTTCCATCGGCTCATCGGTCTGGTTTTGCAGCACGATGGGCAACTCAAAGTAGTCGCCGAAGTTGAGGAAACGGGGTGCAGCCGGGCGCACCATCAGCGGCAAGCGAGCCGTCAGGTTGGATTCGCCAGAGCCGAAGTGTTGGCCACCGGCCACGGCCACCGCCATGATGCGGTAGCGGGTCAGGTTGTCGGGCAGCTTGACCGGGACCTCTGCGTGACCGTTCGCGTCGGTTTGGACAGCCGGAGCAAAAACGGCCAGCGGGTCGAAATTCGATCTCACCTCGATCGGCGACGAGCTATCGGCGCCAGCATCGCCATCGGCTGCATCGTCCATGCTTGCGAGATCCGCGACCATATTCATCGCCGGCGTTGCAGCCGGAGCCGCGGTGGCAGACTCCATCAACATCCCGCCGCGTTGGAGGCTTTCTTCGGAGACATCTTGTTGAACTTGCAGCAGCAGATCGTCTGGATTGGCCAGCACAATGGTGCTGCGTCCGTAGGTGGCACGCGTATCGGCGCCTCGCTCCTGATAGAAGGTAGCGACCGGGTCGGCAAGCTGATAGCCGGTCAAGGCCAGGATCGCTTCATCGACCACGACCAGCGCGACCTCTGCATCCGCCACCGGATTGCCGGCGGCGTCAGTCAACTGGATGTCGATGGTGGTCTCCGCACCCGGTTCGAGTTCGCTCGCTTGTGGGGACACTTCCAGTGCCAATGTGCGGCTCAGCGGCGGGATGGTCAGGTTCAGGTTGCCGCTGGCGAATGCGGGCCGTGGCGGCGCGCCGGCAATCGGCTCGCCAGCATCATCGGTCCGCGGCGCAGAGCCGGTCAGATCCACCTGGATGTTGAGGTTGGGAATGTGGGCTTCTTCGATGGGCACGCGCAACGTGAAGGTACTCTCGTCCATGAAGAAGCGCTCGGTGTAGAGGATACCGCTGCGGCTGACCGTGAGCAGACCCTCGGCCGGCGCAAAGGGCGCCTGGACCAGAATCTCGGCCACGTCGCCGGGCTGATGGGTCTCCCGGTCGGGAATCAGCGTCACCTGCTCCAGTTCGACGTTGCGCGATGGAGGCTGCTTGCCGCCGCTTACCCAGCGCTGGAAGCGGCTGAGATTGGCGCGGCCCTGGTCATCTTCGACCGTGGCCGTGATGCGGTACTCGCCGCCCATCGGCGTTTCAAAGCTGCACAGCACCGGCTCGGCCCCGGACTGGACCGTACATTCCTGCACATCCACTTCCTCTTCGCGCCATTCACGCTTCTCATATTTCCATTCCAGGCGCGCGGCCTGCATCTGGATCGTTCGGTCCGGTTGAGCGTTGCCATCCAGGTCGGTGACGATGGCGAAGATCTCCAGCGGCACACCGCTTTCCACAAAGGTGCGGTCGCTGCGGATGCCGACATAGAGTTCAGACGGATGGACCAGCAGGCTCGTCGAGGACGCCCAAGCCTGGCGATTGACATCCTCGACGACCGCTTCGGCGCGCACGGCGTAGGGCCGCGGCTCCGTGGCCGCGTCAAAGGTCATGCGCAGATAGTGGGCGCCCGATGCGTCGGTCTTGCCCGTGAAGCTTTGGTAGCTCTCCCCGCCACGGCCACCGTTGTAGTCATAATAGCCCCACCAGGGGATCCACTCGCCAAAGACAAAGTCGGGCCAGTTGGGCGGCGAGTAGCTGCCCGGCGAGGAGGTGACATTCCAGTTGGTCTCTGCGTTGGGCAACGGGCCGCCCGCGAAATATTTCGCCTCGACCGAGACGGTGGTCTCGTCGCCTACGAAGAAGGGGCCTTCCTCGTCATTGCGCGCCTGGACCTCAAACTCTGGTCGGCGAAATTCTTGAATCTGGAAGGGGTGATAGGCATTGGTATTCTCGATCCCGCCCACGCCCTGGGCTGTGAGGTAGATCTGCGCATAGCCCAGGTTGGCATTTTCGGGCAGGCTAAAGACGAAGTCGAAACCGCCCAGGTCGCTCATCTCGGCGACGCCATCGACCAGTTGATTGCCTTGCGGACCCATCACCTGATAGCGCACCGAACCGCCCGGCGCAGGTAGACTCAGGTCGCCATCCTGCTTGCCGCCGACCCGCCGCGTCCAACCCTTGACATGCACTTCCTCGCCAGGGCGATACATCTGGCGGTCGTCGAAGATGTACCAGCGCAATTCGTCCGAGACTGGACGGCTCTGCCAGCCCATTTCGTCCCAGTAGTAGGTGTTGCTGGGCAGGATCGCGGTGTCGTCACCCAGGGTCGCGACCAGCAGGGGCGATCCCTGTGCCGGCAGGTCCAGCGTGACGAGGCCATCTTCGGCGGTCACGCCGGCCACGTCTGCGTCCAACAATTCGACCGTCACATCGGCCAGCGGCGCGCCGTCGACCAGCGCGGTGGTCCAGGCGACCATCTCGCTGTGGTCGATGAACGCATCGAGACCAATCTGGGTCACCTGCACCC
>JAAUPU010000676.1 GCA_012032975.1 Caldilineaceae bacterium
TTCGCTTTTGGGAAGTTGTTGCTCTGGCATTCTCGGTCTCGCCGTCATCGGTCTTGTCTGTCCCATTTTTGGCCGAGCTTGCCCGTGTGCGCGGCGTAGAGGCAGCGCTCTTGGGTGTGGCGCGGGTAGACTTGGTAGAGGCACGACGCGTTGGGGCGCTGGTCTGGTTGGTCGCTGCCGCTTCCAGTTTTCCATCCATCGGGTTTTCGTCGCCAGCTTCAGACTCGACGGTAATCACCGGGGTGACTTTGTCGTCCTGCCCGTTGGTGGCGACGACTTGCGGCGAGGCCATCACCTGCTGGACCACGGCAATCGTGGTGCCGCTGGGCGGCTTGATCAGTTGCTTGCCCAGCACCGCCCGACCCATGGCCGGAATCTCTTCGATCGGGACCGGTTGAACCACACCGCGGCTGGTGACGACCACGACATATCGGTTGCTGAGACTCTCATCGCCATTTTCGTCCTTGACGTCCAGTGCCAACGCAGAGGCCAGCTTGCCGGTGCGTGCGCTCAGCTTGTGGGTGACGATGCCGCCGCCATTGCGCCCTGGGTGCTGTATTGATCGAAGGACGAACGCTTGGCAAAGCCGTTTTGGGTGAAGGTCAACAGCTCTCCATTTGGGTCGACGACGCCCGCGTAGACGATCTGTTCGCCCTTCTTCAGCTTCATGCCGCCGATGCCGCCGGCCGCCAACCCCATGCTGCGCACGTCGTTTTCATCGAAACGGATCGACTTGCCGGCGCTGGAAACCAGGATGACCTCGTCTTTGCCGCTGCTGTGAAAGACCCAGCCCAGGCGGTCGTTGCTATCGACATTGATCACGGTCAGGTCGCTGGCGTTGGCGGCGAGAAGATCCGTCATGCTCACCCGCTTGACCGAACCGCCTTTCGTGACCAGGCAGAGATAGCCCTGAGATTCGTCCGCCGTGATCCGTGGAATGGCCAGCGCGGCCGTGATGTCATCGCGACGGGTAAACTCGGTCAGTTCGGCCAGATGTTTGGCGCTGCCGTTTTGTGGAATCTCGTGGACCGACAGGCGCGCGCTGCGCCCATCCTGGCTGAAAAGATAGAGCACGTCGCGCGTGTTGGCGGCCAAGAGTGCAACTTCAGCGCCTTTCCCAATCTGCCGCAAGACCGTGGGCGAAATCTTTGCCTGGTCCTGACGCGTCAATTCGCCGCTTGCGCCGACGGAGACCCAGGCGTCCAGGTCGGGCAGTAGATCGGTGCTGGTCAGCGTGCCCTTGGTGCGGTCCACGATCTGGGTGCGCCGGGCGTCGCCATATTTTTCGCGGATCGCCTTCAGGTCTTCCTTGATGACGCCCAGGATTTTTTCAGGATGGGCAAGCAGCTCTTCCAGATAGCTGATGCGCTCCAGCAATTCCTTGTATTCATCCTGGAGCTTTTTCCGTTCCAGCGCGGCCAGCCGACGTAGCTGCATATCCAGGATGGCCTGGGC
Organism: Caldilineaceae bacterium; assembly: GCA_012032975.1. Next base: position 1,456 of record JAAUPU010000676.1, read on the forward strand.
CTGAATCTCGGTGAACTTGAACTCTTTGATCAAGTTGGCGCGCGCGTCTCCACCCGCTGGCTGCGGCGAATGGTGGCGATCACCTCGTCGAGGATGTCCAGCGCACGCAGCAGCCCTTCGACGATGTGGGCGCGGGCGCGGGCGCGTTCGAGATCGTATTCAGAGCGGCGGCGGATGATCTCCTGGCGATGCTGGATGAAGAGGTGCAACATCCGCTTGAGGCTCAGCGTGCGCGGCTCGCCATCGACCAGCGCCAACATCTGCATACCAAAGGTCTGCTGTAGCGGCGTGTATTTGAAGAGATCGGCCAGGATCGCTTTTGGCTCGACGTTGCGGGTCAGCTCCAGCACGACGCGCATCCCCGTGCGGTCGCTCTCGTCGCGCAGGTCGGTGATGCCCTCGATCTTGCCATCGCGCACCAGCGAGGCAATTCGTTCCAGCAACGCCACTTTGTTGGTCTGGTAGGGCAACTCGGTGATGACGATGCGGCTGCGGTTGCGGCTCATCTCCTCGAAATGGGCCTTGGCCTGCAAGATCAGCCGGGCGCGACCGACCGAGTAGCCCTGGGCAATTGCGTCGGTTTCATCGCCGGTCTTGCTGTCCTGGCGATAGCGATAGAGGATGCCGCCGGTGGGGAAGTCTGGTCCGTGGATGAAGTTGAGCAGATGCTCGAAGGTAATGTCTTCGATTTTGGCAAAGTTGTCGATCATAAAGACCAACGCATCCACCACTTCGCCCAGGTTGTGGGGCGGGATGTTGGTAGCCATGCCGACGGCGATTCCACTGGAGCCGTTGATGAGCAGGTTGGGCAAGGCGGCGGGCAAAATGTCTGGCTCGCGCAGACTGTTGTCAAAATTGTCGTGCCACTCGACCGTGTCTTTGTCCAGGTCTTCCAGCATCAGGTCGCTGATCTCGCCCAGACGCGCCTCGGTATAGCGCATGGCCGCGGCGTTGTCGCCGTCCACGCTGCCAAAGTTGCCCTGTCCATCGATCAGCGGATAGCGCAGGCTGAAATCCTGGGCCATGCGCACCATCGCATCGTAGACCGCGGTGTCACCGTGGGGGGTGATACTTGCCCAGCACCTCGCCGACGATGCGTGCGCTTTTCTTGTGGGGGCGCGAGTGCAGCAGGCCCAGGTCATGATACATGGCATAGAGAATGCGCCGATGGACCGGCTTCAGCCCGTCACGCACATCGGGCAGCGCACGGCTCACGATCACGCTCATCGCGTAGTCCAGATACGCGACCTGCATCTCATCGCTGATGTCGGCGGCGCGCACGTTGCCGATGCCGTTCTGGGTCACCATCATCTTCGCACTTTCTCTGTCCGCATCATTTCGATTTCTTGCCACGAATTACCCGAATTACCTTCAAATAAAAATGGGTGTGTTCAAAATCAGTTGAACCCGCATTCAGGGAATTGGAGGGCGTATTTCTGGTTACCTGAGTCGTGCTGCCCCATTCCCGGAATGCTGCAAGTCACTATCGCATATGCCCAACTCATTTTGAACACACCAAAATAAAATTCGTGTAATTCGTGGCCGATAAGCTATGTGTTGCTCGTCAGATCGTTTTCTTTACTTTCCCTACACACCCAGACGATCCTCAACTTCCAGCCGGCGCAACTCCATCAACTGGTCGCGCAGTGCCGCGGCGCGCTCGAACTCCAGCGCCTTGGCCGCGTCTTTCATCTCTTTTCGATCTGCTTGATCAAGTTGCCAACTCGTCCTTGGGCAGGTCGGCCGGATCGAAGAGCAGCGGGGCGTCGTCTGTGACATATTCAGCTTTGGATTCGGCCATGACG
>JAAUPU010000677.1 GCA_012032975.1 Caldilineaceae bacterium
GTCGCACCAAGACCGCTCTTCGTCCCGGAAGTCGGCGAGTTTCTCGCAGGCAAGACTCAGCGATGTCGTGATCCACGAAGCCGGCGATATGGCCCGAGCCGCAACCTCGTGTATCAGCGACATGCGCGGCACGGCCGATTTCCGCCGCCATCTTTCGGGTGTCCTCACCCGCCGCGTGCTTGCTCAGGCTATCGAGCGAGCCAAAGCCAACTAAGACGATTAGGAATGGAGTCAGTTTAGAATGTCGAAATCAGTACACATCCAAACCACGATCAACGGAGACAGCGTCGAGTTTTTGTGCGAGCCACGGCAAAGCCTGCTGGAGGTGCTGCGCGAGACCCTGCATCTGACCGGCGCCAAGGAAGGCTGCAACAACGGCAACTGCGGCGCATGTAATGTGATCCTGAATGGCACGCTGGTCAACTCCTGTCTTGTGTTGGCAGTGGAAACCCAGGGCGCCGAGATCACCACCATCGAAGGCATCGCGGGCACCGAAGGTCTGCATCCGCTCCAGCAGAAATTTTTGGAACATGCCGCATTGCAGTGCGGCATCTGCACGCCTGGTTTCATCGTTTCGTCCAAGGCCCTGCTGGACAAGAACCCGGATCCCAGCGAGCACGACGTGCGACTTTGGCTGGCCGGCAACCTTTGTCGCTGCACCGGCTACGACAAGATCGTGCGCGCCGTACTCGACGCAGCCGACAGTCCAGAACTTGAGAGTGTTCAACGCTAAGCAAAGCGTAGAATAGGAAAGGTACATGGCCACCGTCACCTATGATCTCCCCTCCGTCGAGGAGATCGAAAACAAGAAGTATCAGGTCATCGGCACCCGTCCCATTCGTCATGACGGCGCCGACAAAGTGACAGGTCGCGCGCTCTATGGTGCGGACCTGCACCTCTCCGGCATGTTGTACGGCAAAATGCTGCGCAGTCCACACGCCCATGCGCGCATCCTCTCCATCGATACCAGTGCGGCAGAAGCGTTGCCGGGCGTGAAAGCGGTCGTCACGGCAGCAGACTTGCCGTCCATCGCCAGCAAGGTGCAGGATCTGGGCGAGTCTGTCGTCAACATGCGCGACACCAGCAACAAGATTCTTGCCCACGAGAAGGCGCTCTTCTATGGCCACGCGATCGCCGCGGTTGCAGCGACCTCTGCCCACATCGCCGAAGACGCCGTCGCGCTGATCAAGGTCGAATACGAAGTGCTGCCAGTGGTGCTGGATGGCCGTGAGGCCATGCAAGACGGTGCGCCTATCCTCGACGAAGGGCTGCGCACCGATGAGTTGGGCAAAAGTGGCGACAAGCCCACCAATGTTGCCAAACACATTCAGCATCAGCGTGGCGATCTCGAACAGGGCTTTGCCGAGGCCGATGTGATCGTGGAGCGCGAGTTCCACACCAACACCGTTCATCAAGGTTACATCGAACCGCAGAACGGCACCGCGCTCTGGAATGACGACAACCACGTCTTCGTCTGGACCAGCACCCAGGGCGCCCATCCGGCCCGCAACCAGATCGCGGAACTGCTGAAACTGCCGGTCTCCCAGGTCACCGTCACACCGATGGAGATCGGCGGCGGCTTTGGCGGCAAGATCGATGTTTATCTGGAGCCGGTGGCTGCGCTGCTTTCCAAAAGAGCGGGCACCATCCTGTCAAGATGTCCATGTCCCGTATCGAAGTGCTCACTTCGACTGGTCCTTCGTCAGGCTCCTACATCCGTGTCAAGATGGGCGCCAAGAAAGATGGTACGATCACCGCGGCCCAGGCCGAGCTGATCTACGAGGCTGGCGGCTTCCCGGGTTCGCCGGTCGGCGCAGGTTGCACGACCATCCTCGCGCCCTATCGCCTGGAAAACTTGCAGATCGACGGCTACGACGTGCTGGTCAACCGACCCAAGGCAGCGGCCTATCGCGCGCCTGGCGCTACGAACGCCGCGTTTGCTTCCGAGACGGTGGTCGACGAACTGGCCGAAAAGCTGGGCATCGACCCCCTGGACTTCCGCATGATCAACGGCGTCACCGAAGGGGATCGGCGGCCCGATGGTCCGGTCTACACCCGCATCGGCTATACCGACATCGTCCAGGCGGCCAAAGATCACCCCCACTACAACGCACCGCTGGAAGGCCCCAATCGTGGCCGCGGCGTGGCCGCGGGCTATTGGACCAACTGGGGTGGACGCTCCAGCGCTTCGGCCAGCGTCAACAAGGTGGCACGGTCAGCCTGGTGGAAGGTTCAACCGACATCGGCGGCACGCGTGCGTCGATTGCCATGCAGTTGGCCGAGACCCTGGGCATCCCGGCAGAAGATGTTCACCCACAGGTTGTGGGCACCGACTCGGTCGGCTACAACGATGTGACCGGTGGCAGCCGCACCACATTCACCACCGGGTGGGCCGCCTATATTCTGGGCAGAAACCTTCAGGAGACCATGGCAGCACGCGCCGCCGAGCACTGGGATGTAGATGTTTCCACAGTCAAAGTGGAGGGCAGCACCTATTCACACAACGGCGACAGCCTTTCGTTCAAGGAACTGGCCTCCCTTGCCCAGTCCGAGGGCGACCCGGTGATGGCTACAGCCACCGTCCATGCCGAAAAGTATGGCGGCGCCTTTGGCGTCCATATCGTCGATGTTGAGATCGACCCGGAGACGGGCAAGGCAACCATCCTGCGCTACACAGCTTTGCAGGACGTCGGCAAGGCGATCCATCCCAGCTATGTCGAAGGCCAGATGCAGGGTGGCGCGGCGCAGGGCATCGGTTGGGCGTTGAACGAGGAGTATGTCTACGATGAAAAGGGGCGGCTGCTCAACGCCAGCCTGCTCGACTATCGGATGCCGACCTCCCTCGACCTGCCCATGATCGACACCGTGCTGATCGAGGTAGCCAATCCTCACCATCCCTACGGCGTGCGTGGCGTCGGCGAAGTTCCCATCGTGCCGCCTGCCGCAGCCGTAGCCAATGCCCTTTACCGCGCGACCGGTGTGCGCATGGAAACGCTGCCCATGTCGCCCCCGCGAGTGATGGAGTCGCTCTGGGCAAAGAAACAGGCCCAGGCATAGTGACTGCGGAGATGCAACACGACGTCTGGATTCCGGCGCTGCATCGCGACCTGACCGACGGCGTGGAGAGCGTCAGTCTGCCCGGTTCCACCGTCGGCGATCTGGTGGAGCAGTTGGACGAGATGTATCCGGGGGATCGCCGACCGCTCTGCGAGGATGGACGAATTCGTCCGTACATTTCGGTTGCGGTCAATGGCGAC
>JAAUPU010000678.1 GCA_012032975.1 Caldilineaceae bacterium
ACTGGTTTCAATGTAACCGCAGGATAGAGTCGAAATCAGAGCGCTCGCTGACGCTACGGGAATCAATGACATACAGGTTTGGCACCCGGCACAACTCCACTGCTGAGTGGGAGTTGCTTTCAACCTGGATCGCTTGGAGAGATTTTGGATAGCCTGTTGCTTGCGTCACCGTGTAGGCACCGGCTCAGAGGCAATTCGATTCTACCGCTTTGACATCCGCCTGTCAAAACCCGGCAATTCCAAATGAGAAAACCCAATGGCAGACAAAGCTGACCGGCTTCCGCCAGCTGCGGATTTTCTTGCTAACTTACCCTAACCTGGACAAGCCAGAACCCGATCAGGGGGTAAACACGGATAAAGCGGAACACGGATCACATTGAATTATTGCCGTGTTTTCCTCAATCCGTGTTTACTACAGTGTAAAGTAAGTTTTTTGTCATTCTGAGGGGTTGTTTTTTGCCCTGAAGAATCTGCTCACTCCGACCAGCAAGATGCTTCGCATGAAACTGCCCACGCTCAGCATGACAATATCAAAAAATTTACTTGACACTGTATTTACTACACTGTCAAGTAAGTTTTTCAATGTTTCGTAGGTCATCGCCTCCGGCGTGACATGCCTGTCCGGCCAGAGGCCAACCTACGCCGAAGTAGGTCATCGCCGTATTTACAAATCTTTGGACAGCATACAAACATTTCACGGTTTAGGGACTATACCTGTATCATTTGCGCAGATTTCGTTCCCCATGATCCCCGGCATGATCCCCGGCATCGTTGCCATACAGCGCTGCCAAACGCGCACTGAACTCGCTTTTGTCGTAGGTGGCGTGCCACGCATTCAAGTAAACCTGGCGCGGAATCATCAGCAACTGTACGGCCTCTTCCGCCACAATGGTGGCGTTGCGCAGCGCCCCGCGGATGACGCCGGTGTTGCCCAACGGCGCCCACGGCTGGACGGCAAAGGGTTGGTAGCCACCCAGCGGCCAGCCGCGCAACCCCGCCGCCAGCGGGATATAGACAAAGCCGGCAGGTGAACCCGCTTCGATCAACACTTCGCCGGCGGCCACTTCGCTGAGCTTCACATGTGCAAAGGCCTGAGCCAGGTCGATGGCGCTGACCTTGTGTCCCGTCGCCGCGATTTGCGCCAGGACCTCCTCTTTTTGCGCCAAACTCCATGCCGGCTCCGTGCCGTTGAGATAACGTACGCGCTCCTGGTCGCTGAGGTTCTGCAACGAAGGCATGGAACGGCAGCGTCCACACAAGTGGGGATTGACCCGCTCCAACTCCATGACCACCAGGTCGGCAAAGGTCGGGTTGTCGTCCACCCCTTCGATCAGAATCTTCATGGCTTGCGCCGTCTTGCTCGCGGCCAGGCTTGGGTCCTCGGCAGAGACACCCTGAAAGCTGCTGATCACGTCGGATTGAATGTCGTTGATCACAATGGCCGCACACTGGGCGGCATAGGTCTGCGCCGCCGCGGTGGCATAGGCGCCGCGATGAAACGAGATGTGCAGATCACCCTCGTGCGTCAGTTCGCTGCTGGCTACATTTGCTTCGCCCGCATTAATGGTGTTGGCTACTTCCACCAATAACAACTGTTGGCTTGTGCCCGTCTTAAAGGCAAATACGGCGTTGGCTGTGCGGCTATCGACAAAGATTTGATACCCGGCCGAGGTGTTAAGAACCGTGCCGCGCTGACGTAGGGCATCGGCACAGCGCAAGGCGCGTACGGTATCGACCACGTCGGCAACCAGGGCGCGGGTTGCGGCGTGGGGGGAGATCAGCCAGGCAAATGAATCCTGCGCGAAATCCACAAAGTGGCGGCGCAAAAGCACTGCCTCATGCTGTGCCTGGCGCTCGATCGCACCGGCGCGCGTCTCGTCGTCCCCCTCTCCATGACCTGCCGCGGACTGGACCTGCTGGCGCTGATAGAGCAGTTGCAAATCCACACCGATGGCGGACTGGACAACGGTTCGCAATCGTTTGGGGTCGTTGAGGATATCAGCCGGCACCTTGCTCTTGCTGTGGCCGATGGCCATCGCCAACAGCTCGCGTAAGACCAGCTGTGGCGGCTGGGCGAGAAGACCTTCATTCGCCAGGTTGAGCAGACGCCAGGCCACATTGCCCCAGTTTTCCACCCAGATCTGTTGCACGATTTCATCAAACGCAGTGGAAAAGACAGCCTGGGCGGCGAACTCCGGGTGCATGCGCGGCCAAAGCGAGAAAAGTCGATCATGCCAATGTCGTGCAGATAGGCCAGCATGACGCCATAGCCCTTCATCCAGGCCAGTCGCGCAGGTGAACGCGATGCGATCAACAAGCCGTTGCTGCTCGCCAGCACCTGCAATATCTGTAGCGCGACATCGCGCACATGCACAACGCCGTGATCGGAATAGAAGCCGACATGTTTCTCTAATTCGGCCAGAAACTGAGCGTCGTGCGCCAGACAATCCAGCCGAGCCTTGGCATTGACCTGGGCGTAGTAACGCTGCTCAATCGTGGTGCGAATCTCGGGGGCGAGGTATTGGTCGAGTGGGTGAATCGATGACATGGGAAACGACTTCCTCCGCTGTGAAAACAACCTTTACGAACAGATTGCATGGTGCATATCCCTGATGCGCCCTGCGCCTACTTTTTGGCCGAGGTCATGCGCAGGCGCTGGCAAAGGGCCTGGATCACGCCGCGGGCGATCTCGGGCCGGTCGGCCATTACCTCGTCGAAGGCGTCGCGCGCGATGCGGAAGAGATGCGTCGCTTCGAGCGCAGTCACCGAGGCGCTGCGCGGTTCGGGGTCGAGCACGGCCAATTCGCCCACGCTCTTGCCCGGCCCCAAAGTCAGAATGGCGCGCTCGCCGCTATGCACCTTTACTTCGCCGTCGACAATGATGTACATACAGTCGCCATATTCACCCTCATGGATAAAAGTCTCGCTAGGGAGTACATCTAGTTCTTCGGCAATTGTCGCCACCGAGGCCAGCACATAATCGGGCGTTTCAGCAAAAATGTTGATCGACTTCAGGATGGCGACTTTTTCAATTGTGAGTAGCATGGGTTGGACCTCGTTGTGATGAACAGGAATAAGGAATACGGAATTAAGGGATACGGGATTAGGGAGTAGGGAGTAGGGAGTAGGGAGCGCGTAGCGGGGCGATGGGGAAGGGTGACAGAGTCGCCAAAGCCCAATTTGCCGTCTCGTGAATGAGCGCATCTTCGTCAGTCAATGTGGCTTGTAGTTTCTCCGTCAAGTCATGCAGCCCCA
>JAAUPU010000679.1 GCA_012032975.1 Caldilineaceae bacterium
GCTTGGGTCACCGGCTCCTGACCTGGATCGAGCCCGAAGTCGCGGATCAGGTAGTCCCACAACTGGTTCGAGTAGTGCAGCGTGAGGCCATAGGAGAAGCTCGGCCCATGCAGGGTAGCGTGCGCCGATCGGAATCGCGATCTCGGCGAAGCGCAGGATATCGGATCGCTCTGTGGCAGCCGCGATCAGCAGCAAGATCAGCGCACCCAGGATCGACAGATGCGCCAAAACCCGCGTGCGCACCTGCCAGCCGCGCCAGCCGATGCCGGTGACGATCGCGGTGGCGATCAGGGTAAGGATGACCATGGTCAACAACCACCCGCGCAGCGCCTCCCAGATCGGCAGCGAGAAGATGAAAAAGCCGACGTCTCTACCAAAGATTGGGTCGGTCAGACCAAAGCTGCTCTGGTTGAGGAAGATCAGTACCTCCTCCCAATTGGCCGCCGCTGTGAGTCCCATAAAAAACGCCAGCATTGCGCCGACGATCAGGATCACCGGTGTCAGTCGTACGCCGAGCGAATGGGCTGCCTCTTCCAGTGGCGTGTTGACCATGCCAAATGGCTCCATCCGTATCGCCAATAGGACGTTGATGGCGAGGAAGAGCCAGAAGACCACTGCGCCAACCAGGAATAGCCCTACCTCGGCCCAAATGCGCGTGGTAAAGACCGAGGTCAGACCCAGGCTGCCATACCAATACCAGTCGGCGTAGAAATCTAGGAAGCGGTTGAAAAAGATGAAAATCAGCAGCGGGATCAGAAACCAGAGCAGGCGGCGGGGATTGCCCTCGGGCATGGCAGGTCTCGGCGTTCGGTTTGGCGATTGACCAGGCGGTTCCGAATCACCCCCGCCCTGCAAATTTTCTTCGATTGACCGGATCAAGTCTGCAAAGGGATCGGTGTTTTTCATAAAATCCTTTCGTGGACGTCCAGGGTGCTGGAGAGCAAGTCTGCTGTATTCTAACAGAGTTCTGGCTTTTGCGCGTGTGGAATGGCTCCCGTTTGCCGACGCGGGACTGTGGTCACAGCCTTTCAGCCTGGACGGGAGGCGATCTCTCATCAAACCTTAATGCCTGGCCACCGATCACCGCGAACAACAGGGGTGGCTCCGGCCCGTCCTGGCTATGATATAATCGTCGCCATGCGCATCCACCGGTGGCCCGACGAGCTACAGTCACCCGAACCTACCCACGTGTACTCTCTCTGCAACGATTTCTGGCGCACATTGCATCGGTTGCCCGATCTGATCCATCGCGACGAGCACCTGCTGGCCGAAGCCTGCACCGCCGAGTTGCGCGGCATCGTCGTCGAGATGATGCTGGCGCTCAACGGCATCCGTTGGCCCGACGGCACCGCACATCTCAACGGCTATCTGGGAGCCAGTCAGCGCCGGGTTTTGGAACAGACGCTGGTAACGGACTCTGTTGCTCGGCAAAGCTGGATCGCCCGCGCCGTCGCCCTGACCGTGATCTACCGCTGGTATGCGCCCCAGTTGACAGCCCATTTTGGATTTGAGTACCCCCATGCGCTGGAGAACGAAGTCTGGACCGATCTCCTGGCCGCGCTCCCCGACTGGCCTCAAACTGTTACCACCGAATAGATGATGGATGGCTGAGATGAACCAACGGCTGCCGAGTGTGCTCTTTGTGGCGCCCTTTGGCTTTGGCAAGAAGGCGACCGTTTGGGCGCGTACGTTGCCTCTGGCGCGCACCTTGAGTCAGTTGGGCCACCGCGTGACGTTGGTTGTGCCGCCATGGGACACGCCGGGCGATGCCGGTCGTATCTGGAACGACGGCGGCGTGGATGTTGTGCAGGTCTCTTTGCGCCGCGGCCCGCGGCGATCACCGCGCGGTTGGTCCGCGAGGTGCATCGTCGCCAGCCCGACATCGTGCATGTGGTCAAGCCGCGCGCCTACGCCGGGCTGGCTCAGTGGTGGCTCTGGCAACAGCAACGCATTGGACGGGGCCCTGCTTGCCTCGTGCTGGACGTGGACGACTGGGAGCAAGCCTGGGCGCCCATCAATCGGTATGGTTGGATGATGACCCGGTTTTTGGCTTGGCAGGAGGAGTCGGGGCATCCGTCACGCTCACGCCGTCACGGCCGCCAGTCGCTGGCTGGAGGAGCGGGTCCGGCTCTACACACCGACGACACCAACGCTCTATTTGCCCAACGGCATCAGTGCCAGCGACGGTCGCCCCGAAATTGACGCTCCATCCGATCCGGCGACCGCGCCGGTCGTTCTCTTTTTACCCGCTTCGTTGAAGTGAATCCCCACTGGCTATCCGATTGCTGGCGCGCGCTCGTTGCGCTCGTTCCCGATGTCCGGCTGGTTGTCGCGGGTGAAGCGGTCCAGCCGGAAGTCGAGAAGGCGTTCGTCCAGGCTGTGGCGCAGAATGGGGGAGCTGACGCTTCCGCGATTGAGTGGCGAGGGTACGTGTCGCGCCACGAATTGGACAAGCTCTACCGTTCTGCTTCCTGCGCCATCTTTCCAGCGGAAGAGACGGCGCTGATGCAGGCCAAGTGCAGCGCGAAGATTGCCAGTGCGCTGCTTTTTGGTCTGCCGGTCGTGGCCAGCGCGGTCGGCGAACAGACCAACTATGGCGCAGAAGGGGCCGCACGCCTGGTCGCGGCAGGAGCAAGCCCTGGCCGCTTTGCCGCCGCGGTCGCGGAAGTTGTCGGCGACCCCACACTGCAACGCGAGCTGAGCCACATCGCGCGTCAGCGTCTGCTATCGGCCTACAACTGGGGTCGACTGGGCACCGAGCTTTCTGCATTCTATTGGGAAGTCATGCGGGCTCGATCCCCATGACAAAATAGGCGACAGGAGGCTATCCCCATGGAATACGCCATCCATCTCGAACAACGCAGCAGTCACCCGCTTGCTGTTGTGCGTCGCCGCCCTGGGTTACAGGATCTCTCTAGAGTCGTTCCAGACGCCTGCGGAATCGTTTGGGATGTCGTCCGCACGCGACAGGTTACAGGGGTAGGTCGGAACGTCGCAGTCTACCTTGACGACCAGATCAACCGGTCGTGGACAGGAATAAGGAGGCATGACCATGCAGATCGTGTTCGAGACCCATTCATTGAGCGAAGACAACGAGAATGGTATTGCGTCGGGATGGAACCACAGCCGTCTTTCTGCTCGGGGCCGAGTTTTGGCTGCTGAGTTGGGCAGGCGCAGGTGCAAGGATGGCATTCAGGTCGTCTTTTTCATCTGACCTTGCGCGGGCGGTGGAGACAGCCGAGATCGCATTCG
>JAAUPU010000680.1 GCA_012032975.1 Caldilineaceae bacterium
CCAGCAGCGGAATGGTACGAAGGCGACCGATCAGTTGCAGGGGCGCCAGTTCATTGCGCAGCGTTGGAAATCGATGAAGCAGGCGGTTGAACGCAGCCGCCTCGATCTCGATCAGATCGCAGACGTTGACGCTGCGCGCCTTCGTGCTGTATTGCTGGTCATAGAGCAGGTCGTAGCGCGCCAACAGTGTGCCCGCGCCGACCTCGCGACGCAAGACCAGGCGCGGTTGGCCACTGCTATCCGTCTCGGCGCGGGATTGGTAGACCGCGCCCTTTTGCAAGAAGTAGAGGTGCTCTACATCCCGATCTTGCTCGTAGATTGTGGCGCGGGGACCGACCGAAAATGGTCGGATGGCGTGATAGAGGAGATAGTGTACATCGCTCGCCGGCACGCTTTGCAGACACTTCAGACCGACAAGCAGGTCGGCGAATGCGCGTTGTCGTTGTTGGTCTGTAACGGCCACGGATACGGCCATAAAATCGGGCGCCTTTGGGTGAGAGCGGCTACAACTGCGACTTGACGGCCTCGGCGGATTTGCGATTCATGCCGGGCACCGCCAACAGTTCCTCGACGCTGGCCTGGCGAATCTTCTCCAGATCGCCGCTGAAATAGGTCATCAGCGCCTTGCGCCGCGTCGGGCCAATCCCGCGTACATCGTCCAGCTTGGAGCGGGTCTGCTCTTTACGACGCAGGCTGCGGTGATAGGTGACGGCGAATCGGTGAGCCTCGTCGCGGATGCGCTGGACAAAGTGGAGTGCAGGGCTGCCGCGCGTCAGCCAGATGGGCTTGGACTGGTGCGGCTTGAAGATCTCTTCCTCCCGTTTGGCCAGCCCGACGACGGGAATGCGGTCCGTGAGGCCAAATTCTTCCAACACTTCCACCGCGACGCCCAGTTGCCCCTTGCCGCCATCGACGATCACCAGGTCGGGCAGGATGCGCCAGCTTTCGTCGCCCTTGCGCGCCTTTTGGCCAGGGTCGGTGGCATCCTCTTCCTCGACGATTCGTCGGAAGCGGCGGCGCAGCATCTCCCTCATGCTGGCGAAGTCATCGGGCGCGCCCTGGCTGCCTTTGCCTCGAATCTTGAAGCGTTTGTACGCACCCTTTTGGGGAATGCCTTTGGCGAAGACGACCATTGAGCCGACGGTATTCGTGCCCTGCAATGTGCTGATGTCATAACATTCGATGCGCATGGGCGGCTCGGCCAAAGCCAGTTCGCGCTGCAACTCGGAGACTGCCTGGGTCTGGCGGTGGCTGTCTGCGCTCCATTCGGCCTGTTGCAGACGTAGATATTCGGCTGCATTGTGTTGGGCCAGTTCCATGAGTTTGCGTTTCGCCCCACGTTGAGGCGTCCGCACTTCGCATCCGGCCCCGCGCTTGGCCTTTAACCACTCCTCCAGAATCTCGCTCTCGCCGGGCAACGCCTGCACCAGGATCAGTCGAGGCACATAGGCTGAGTTGTCGTAGAACTGCTGCATAAACACACCGATCAACTCGCCGTGCTGGTTGACATCGGTGTCGGGCGTCTCCACGCCTTCAAGCACAAAGTTCTCTCGGCCAATCAGCCGACCTCTCCGCACCATAAAGACCTGAACCGCCGTGTCGGCTGTGCGGTCGTCCTGCGCAATGGCGATGTAGTCTGCATCTTCCATGCGCGTGCTGACGATCTTCTGCTGCTCGGCGATGCGCTGGGCAGAGCGCAGCCGATCCCGGTAGAGCGCGGCCAGTTCGAATCGGAGATTCTCGGCGGCTCGCTCCATCTGCGCCCCGAGTTGGCTGAGTACGCGATCTGCGTCCCCTTCAAGAAAATCCATCAACTGCTGAACCGTTGCACGGTATTCCTCGCGGTTTTGTGCGCCGATGCACGGTCCTCCACACATTTTGATGTGGTAATAAAGACATGGCCGCGTATCCTGGCCATCGATGGTGCGGTCGCAGTCCAAGTAGGGAAAGACACGCCGCAGCGCATCCAACGTCTGGTAGCAGGCGCGTCCGCTGGTATAGGGACCGAAGTAGCGTGCGCCATCTTTCTGCATCTTGCGCACTACCTCGATTTTGGGGAAGTCGTCCTGCCAGTTCACCTTGATATATGGGAAAGATTTGTCATCTTTGAGCCGCACATTGTAGTGGGGCCAATACTGTTTGATCAGCTCGTTCTCGAGGATCAACGCTTCCAGTTCGGTCTCGGTCACCCACCAGGTGATGTCGTGGATCTCGGCGACCAGCGCCTCTGTCTTGGGCGAATGCTGGGCCGAAGAATGGAAATAGCTGCGCACCCGGTTGCGCAACACGATGGCTTTGCCGACATAGATCACCTTGCCGTCGGCGTTGTGCATCTGGTAACAGCCGGGGCTATCGGGCAGGTTCTGGAGTTTCTGTTCGACGCGTGGCGGTAGATTGCGGCTCATGGGCATGATTTTACACCAGTTGACCGGCTTGTCAATCATCGGCGGCAGGCGGAACAAAAGTTCTGTGTTTGCCGGTGGTTCTCTGGCTTTGCCAGCCAGCGGCCACCCCGCAGCGATTTTGATCTGTCCAAAAATGTTGTTACGATGCACGTTCGCACAGGCTCCACGTTGATTCTTCCAGGTCAGAAAGCCATGCAACGACTCTTCCAACTTTTGCCGCTTCCGCTCGCTCTGCTGGCGCTGTTATTGGCGGCCGCGATCTCGTCGCAATGGCAGCCCGGCGCGAGCGCTTCTTCCACGGACGAAAGCACAACGGATGCGCCCCAGATCATCGGCGGCGAAGACGCAGCGCCCGGCGCATGGCCGTGGATGGCCGCGCTGGTCGACCATGATTATGCAAATGCGCGCCAGGGCCAGTTCTGCGGCGCTGCGCTGATCGACGCCCACTGGGTGCTGACCGCGGCCCATTGCACCTTTGGTCTCTTTGGCACGCCCCAATCTCCGGGCGAGATCGACGTGGTCATCGGGCGACACCAGTTGAGCGCCGGGGGACGGCTTGCGCATTCCAGTCACCGCGATCGTGCGACACCCAGGCTATTCGCCTACCGAAAAGACACGGACTTTGCGCTCTTGCGCCTCGCCACTCCGGTCGAAGGTGTCGCGCCCGTGGCCTTGCCGATGCCCAGCGCCAGGAAGCCCGCGTGACGTCCCATGACGACAACGCTGTACCATCGGCGGTGTGCGGGCATCTTCCATCAGGTTGGCCACAAGCTGCGAGCCGAGATCGCGGGCGGTGTTGAAGCCGAATGTGGGCATGTCGCCGAGCAGGGGCAGATCGTTGTC
>JAAUPU010000042.1 GCA_012032975.1 Caldilineaceae bacterium
ACCTTCCTCCACACCAGCCGCACCAACCCAGGACGGGTGCGCCCCGCTTCGGTGCCGGACTTTCTCCATGACCCGGAACACCCGGTCGCCGAAGCACCGACGATCGTCCCCGCGATTTCACACCCCATGTGCTCAAGAACCTGGAATTTCTCGGCATCGATATGCTCATCCCGATTGGCGGCGACGACACCCTCAGCTATGGCGAACGGCTGCACAGCGAGGGCTTCCCGGTCGTGGCGATCCCCAAGACCATGGACAACGACGTCTATGGCACCGACTACTGTATCGGCTTCAGCACAGCCGTCACCCGCAGCGTGCAGTTTATCCATCAACTGCGCACCAGCACCGGCTCCCACGAGCGGATTGCCGTGGTCGAGTTGTTTGGCCGCAACAGCGGCGAAACCAGCCTGATCAGCTCCTATCTGGCCGGCGTGGATCGCGCCCTGATCTCCGAAGTGCCCTTCGACCCCGAGCGAGTGCGGCGCTGGTGATGAGTGACAAACGGGAGAACCCCAGCAACTACGCGATGGTCACGATCAGCGAAGGTGCGCACATGATCGGCGGCAAGGTGGTCGAATATGGCGAGGCCGACGCCTATGGCCATCGCAAACTGGGCGGCATCGGCGAAATCACCACAGAAGCGCTCAAGACGCTGACCGGCGAGAATATGATCTTCCAGCGCCTCTCGTACCTGATGCGCTCCGGTGCGCCCGATGCGCTCGACCTGATGGTGGCGGTGAACTACGCAAACATGGCGCTTTCGCTGGTACTGAGCGGCGCCAGCGGTCGAATGGTCGCGCTGCGCGACGGCGCCTACACCCACATCCCCATGAGCACGGTCACCAGCGGCATCAAACGGGTGGATGTGGACGAACTCTACGACGCCGACGAATATGTGCCGAAGGTACGTCACGTTCTCGGCAAACCCATGTTCCTCTACTAGATCAATCCACCCAGTAGCGGTCTTCGGGAGAGCCGTCCACCGCCTGCTGCAAACGAATTGAAAGGAAAAATCATGATTCACGAATCCGTTTACGAGGTGCGCAAAGGCGCCCAGAAGGTTTTGAAAATCGAGAATGGTCGCGTCCAGGTATTAGACGCGGCGAAGCTGCGCGCCGAAACCATCGACGTTCTGGTACGCGATGCAGTCTTTGGCACAGAAGAGGTCAAGGCATACGCCCGCTGGCTCATCTGGGAGGCGGGTCAGGCATTGGGCGTCCGTCCGGCAAGCATCCACGAG
Organism: Caldilineaceae bacterium; assembly: GCA_012032975.1. Next base: position 1,241 of record JAAUPU010000042.1, read on the forward strand.
TTTTACATCGCACGCGGTCGCGATGAATGGGCCGACCGCACCGTGCCGGCCATGAACATCCGCTTCACCACCTATGACACGGCGCGCGCCGCGTTACGCGCGGCCAAGGCGACGGAGACCGGCGCGTTCATCTTCGAAATTGCTCGTAGCGAGATGGGTTACACCGATCAGGCGCCGGCCGAATACAGCGCCTGTCTGATTGCCGCGGCCATCAAGGAAGCGTATGACGGCCCGCTCTTCATCCAGGGCGACCATTTCCAGGTCAAGGCTTCGACCTTCAAGAAGAACCCTGATGGCGCGGTCCAGGAGGTCAAGGATCTGATCGAAGAAGCGATCCCTGCTGGCTTCTGGAACATCGACATCGATACCAGCACCCTGGTAACCCTCGACCCGCCAACGCTGGACGAACAGCAGAAGGACAACTACGCACGCTCCGCCGAGATCACCAAACTCGTGCGCGAACTGGAGCCGGCCGCGTGACCGTGAGCCTGGGCGGCGAGATCGGCGAGGTGGGCGAGAAGAACTCCACGCCGGAAGAGCTGGACGCCTACATCACCGGCTACCAGCGCACCCTCGAAAAGATGGGCAACAATCTGGCTGGCCTCAGCAAGATCAGCGTGCAGACAGGCACCAGTCACGGCGGCGTCGTCCTGCCCGATGGCTCCATCGCCAAGGTTGCGGTCGACTTCGACACCCTGAAGGTGCTCGGTGCGCGGGCGCGCGAGCATGGTTCTGGCGGCGCGGTGCAACATGGCGCTAGCACCTTGCCCAAGGAGATGTTCAACAAATTCCCCGAGATGCAGACCCTCGAAATCCATCTGGCGACAGGCTTCCAGAACATCTACATGGACCATCCTGCCTTCCCGGAAAAGCTGAAGCAGACCATCTATCGCTTCTTGGACAAGCACAACGCGGACGAGCGCAAGCCGGGCATGACCGACGCCCAGTTCTACTACACGACCCGCAAGAAGGCAATTGGTCCCTTCAAGGCGGAGCTCTGGGGCATGGCCGACGATGCCAAGGCTGAGCTCTTCGCCGCGCTGGAGGCTGAGTTTAAGTTTTTCTTCGAAAAACTAAACGTGGTCGGCACCGCGGGCCTGGTCAAGAAACTGGTCACATCGGTCGAGTATCATCAGCCAGAACCGGCTGACACGCGCGTGGCTGGCGACGATTTGGGTTTGGCCGACTGACCTGCGGCGTGACCTCCGGGTCGACAAGCCCGGAGACAGTTCCTACCAGAGATGCAGTAGACGCGCGGATCCGCGCGTTCTACGTTGCGCAGTCAATGGTACAAGAAGCGCAGAATTCCCGCCATTGGAATATCAACCCGGCTATAGTATGATGTGCCTGTTCAGACTATGTAAGGTATTGGTAAACTCGGGCCTGGGTCGTGCAACTGATCCTTGCACGACCCCCTCATTTGCATGGCGGCATACGCGATTTCGACACTTTGAAGCCTGTGCAGGCATCGTCGATGAAAGACTATTATGCCATCCTAGACGTCCCGCCAGGGGCAACCGCCGACCAGATACGCTCGCGCTATAAACTCCTCGTCCGCATCTATCACCCAGACCGCTTCCAAGCAGCCGCCGACAAAACCTACGCGCAGGAAAAGCTCAAAGAGATCAACGAGGCCTACCGCGCTCTGCTCAATGTTCATGTGGAGGAAGGCTTTGCACAGGCGAGCGTCGCGCCCCGACCGAATGCGACGCCATCGCTGCTTCGCTTCGCCGATCTGGAGCCAGGCGCCCGCCAGGTCGATACGGTCCATGTCACGAATTTGGGCGGCCCACCTTCCCATGTCAGCTTCAGTTTGGGGGGCGAACATCATTGGTTCTCGGTCTCCAACGGGCGCAGGCTCGATCCAGATGAGCTGCTGCCCCTCGACTTTGACATTGCGGCTGACGGCGGATACATGGAGCCGGGGAGAGCTTACGAAGGCTGGGTGGATGTACTGGTGGATGGGATCGCCACGCGGGTTCTGGTCACCGGTCAGTTGCCCGACAGCCGCACCGATCTGCGCTTGACGCCCCGTCTCATGGCGCTGCTCACCACTGCGCTGGTGGTGGTCGTCGTTCTCTATCTGGGATCCCTGCTGTCCGCCCAACAGTCTGGCGGCGCCTGGGCTTCTCTGAAACTGCCGGGGGCAGACAACACGATCAGCGCGAGCGCTGCCCCTCCTTCGGAGACGACCTCCCAATCTGGGGAATCAGTTACCAGCCGCACCGATGACAGCCCCACCCTCCCAGTTCTCATTGCCCCAAACCCCACCGTCGCGCCAGCTATAGAAATGCCGGCGACGAGTACGCAAGGCGCCGTCTCCCCTCAACCGAGCCAATCCAGCCAACCGGTTGGCGAACCGACATTGACCCGCCAAACGCCAGCGTCAGGCGGAGCGCCCTCGCTGAGCAGCCTATTGGCTGCGGCGCGCCCCATTGCCACGAGCCAAGCCGACGCAACGGCAGACATCCAGCCAAACTCAATGCAAGAGCGAGTAAGCAGTGTCGCCCTCGTGGTCGCCAAATCCAGCGACGAGAAGGGTCAACCGGAAGCTGAGATCGACATCACACCAGACCGGAGGGGCGCACCGACGCCACAGGCGAATGCGTCGCCGCTCGGCGCGGCCACCCATCTGGCGACGGCAACAGTCGCTCTGCCGGCCACGCCGTTGCCGTTACCCACTGTGGTCGACACGGATGCTGATGTGATTGCAGTCACCACGTCGGGGCCACCTCCAGCCACGTCACCCGAGTCAGCTGTCGATACGCTGGAAATTCTCGTGCCCGAGACCCACAATGTGATGGCGCGTGCTACCAATAGCCTTCGCGCGTCGATAGTCACGATCCTCGGCAATGGCTCACTTGTCACGGCCATCGGTCGCACCGTGGACAATACCTGGCTTCAGGTCGTGGTCCTGGATGGACAGACTGCCTGGGTTCACGTGGAAGCCATCGGCGTCGTCCCCGAGAGTGCTGCACGGTTGCCAGTCGTCGCTTCGCCAGCGATCCCGATTTCTGCCGGCGAGACGAACCAAGCGGCTTCGGAAACAGAGCAACCGTAACCCCTCAAGCCATCCTCCCAGGCCATCCTTCCAGACCATTGGCAAGAAGTGACTGCCCACCAGGTTTACGGGGTTTCACGAAGAAAGAGCGTACGTCTTGGTGTTTCTTCGCACCCTTTGTGGATGCTCCTTGTTTTGGACTCACCCCATTCCTTGCCCAATCTTCGCGCATTACCCCGTGGTCGCAGGGCGCCCTCTGGTTGAGCCGCCCTACCGCTGCGTCCAATAGTCCAGGACCAACGATTGCTCCAGGTGAGGGCGCAAGGCTGCGCCGAACGCTTTGTGGTCCGGGTGGGGCAGATAGGCGTCCCGGTCGGCCTCGCTGCGGAAGGTGACGAAGAAGCAGTGGGTGTAGCCGCGCGCGGCGTTCTCCACGCTCACATCGGTTCCCCACTCGAAGTCATAGATCGCCTCGATCTGCTCCGGCAGGCGGGCAAATGCCGCTTCGACTTGCCGAATGTCCTCGCCAGTTGCGCTGGGCTTGAAGCCGAAAAGGACGACATGGCGCAATAGGCGCTCTGGTACAGTGTTGGTGGCTTGGCTCATCTCTTCTCCTCCATTCTATTCTCTATCGCATTTCCAGGGTCTTGCCTATCCGCCGATTGTACAGAGTCGCGGAGTTTTCTGGGTTATCTGTGAAATCTGTGGATAGATGGGTCTCTGAGGCCACAGCAGGAAAATACCTGTCCACCAAGTCTCACAAAGGTACACGAAGAACAGGTCAAGAATTCGTGGACCTTCGTGGATGCTCTTTATTTTGGATTCGCCAAATCAGCCGGACCAGAGCGGTCAACCGCGCGCTAGATAATCGCGCAGTCGCTCCATCGCTGGCTCCAGCACCGACATGTCGGGCGCATAGCAGATACGGATCGAGCCTTCGCCGCCATTGCCAAAAGCGACGCCCGGCGCCACCGATACTTTTTTCGTTTTGAGCAGATCGACTGCAAAGGCAAACGAGTCCTTGACGCCGTCGATCCTGGGGAAGAGATAGAAGGCGCCTTCCGCCTTTGGCAACGACACACGCGGCATCTCGGCCAGCGCATCCGCACAGAAGGCCTGGCGCTCCTGAAGCTGCTCTACCATCGCGTGGAGGTCGTCCTCGCCCTGCTGGAGTGCGACGATGCCCGCCCGCTGGATCATGGTCGGCGCGTGGGAGACGATAAACTCATTCAGTTGGCCAGCTTTGGCTACCAGATCGGCCCGCGCCACGACCCAGCCGAGCCGCCAACCGGTCATGCAGTAGCTCTTGGAGAAGGACTGTGTGACGATCACTGCATCATCACGCGTGCAGAGGCGCAAGATCGAAGGCGCCACCACACCGCCGTAGTAGATGCGTTCGTAAACCTCGTCAGCCAGTAACCACAGATTGTGCCGCCGACAGAGATCGAGAAGAGCGCGTTGCTCCGCGACTGTGGCCACCCAGCCAAGCGGGTTGGAGGGCGACGTGTAGATCAGCAGCCGTGTGCGGGGCGTCAGCGCGGCTTCCAGCGCGGCGAAGTCGATCTCGAAGCGGTCGCCCACAGCCACGAGCGGAATCTCGGTCGGCGTCGCACCGATCAAACGCACGATCTCAGTGCCATTGGGCCAGTTGGGGCTGAGCACGATGGCCGCATCGCCGGGGTCTATCACGCAGCGGATGGCCACATTCAGCGCCTGTACACCCGACGCCGTGACCAACACATCGGTCGGTGCAAGCTCTACTCGATGCAACTCCGCGACCTTATCGGCGATGGCAGCGCGCAGGGGTGGGATGCCCGCGTTTTCAGAATAGAAGGTGTGCCCATCGTGAATGGCCTGGACGGCCGCATCCACGATGTAGCGCGGCGTCGGCATGGTCGATTCGCCAAAGTGGAGTTTGAGAACGTCGTCCATGGTGAAGGAAATGTTGGCGAGTTCACGGATACGCGATGGCATGACCTGGGCGAGAGAGGGCGCAAGCGAAATGGAGGGTTGGGGCATGGCAGATCGGCTCGATTCGGTTGAAGCGGCGGCGCACGAAAAGATTGAGTCGCGTCAATTTTACCAGATGGGCTACATCCATGCGAAGGGCGATGGGCCAAAGGTCTAAGGTACAGGTTGCCCATCGCCCAGGCAATGATCGGGCAGATCGCCTGGCTGGCCCTCTTTTGTGCATTGCGCACAGCAACCCATTCGGAATGTTGAGCAGTTCACCGATGGAACCCATCTACAAGCAGTGACATACTGATATTTCATCCAGGTCGTGCCTCGCAACAGAGGTCATTCCGTTCAATTTGCACAACGCGCTTTTCGCATCCAGAAACTCGACGGTGAATCCCAGCAACCCAGATGCCTCCCTTCCGCCGGGCAGCCAGATCGGCGGCTATTTAATCGAATCGGTGCTGGGCGAGGGCGCAGCCGCCACGGTCTATCGCGCCCATCGTGCAGAGAGTGAACCGACTTCAGAGTCGGAGTCAGCCGCCGCGCCGGTTGCTCTCAAGGTGCTCAAAGCAGAAGGCCACGCCCAGCCCCATGTGCTGGCCAGCTTTCAGTTCGAGGCCCGCGTACTCTCGCGCCTGGATCATCCGGGCATTTTGCGCGTCTACGAGATGGGCTATGACGGCGGGCAGATCTACACCGCGATGGAATTGGTCGATGGCATCAGCCTCGACATTTTCTTGCTGGCCAAACAGAAGTTGGCACAGCGGCTGGCCATCGAGTATGGACGTCAGGCCGCCGATGCACTGGGCTATTTGCATGAGCATGGATATGTCCATCGGGACATCAAACCGGCCAACTTGATGTTGACGCGCGAGGGTCGCGTGGTTCTCTATGACTTTGGCACGGTGATCCGGATCAACGATGGCGCGGCCTACGAGATGGGACTCTACGGAACGCCATCCTTCCTGGCGCCAGAGCAGATCGAGCCTGGCCGCAAGATCGATGGGCGCTCCGACTTGTATGCGCTGGGCATGGTGCTCTATCTGATGGCGGTCGGACGCAAGCCCTTTTACGGCACGCGCGACGATGTGCTGGACGCCCACGTCAACGATCCCCCGCCACCCCCATCCGAGTTCGGGCGTATCTCGCCCGCGTTGGAAGCCGTGATCCTCAAGGCAATTGCCAAGCGGCCAGAAGATCGATTTCAGAGCGGCGCTGAATTCGCACAGGCGTTGGTCGACATCGAGTTGCCGGCCGCGCCGGAAAAGCCCAGCCTGGGACAACGCCTCTTCGGCTGGCTGCGGTCGGATCGCTAGGAGAACGCGATGAATCTGATGGGTCTCTTCGCCAACGACGACAACCAGCGCCGCTTTGGCGCGGGTGAGGTTGTCTTTCGCAAGGGCGACCGCGGCGACTACATGTACGTCATCCTTGAGGGCGAAGTGGACATCCTCATCGACGGCCAGAGCGTTCGCACGCTTGGACCCGGCGAAATCATCGGAGAGATGGCGCTGATCGACGATGCGCCGCGCAGCGCGGACGTGGTGGCCAAAACAGAGTGCCGCCTGGCGCCGGTGGACGAGCGGCGCTTCCTCTTTCTCGTCCACGAAACCCCTATGTTTGCCCTGCACGTGCTTGGCATCATGGCCAAGCGGCTGCGTGGATAAACTCGGCTGTCTCGCTGTCCCCGCCCAGTCTCAAGCTTCCACATCATTAACCTGAAGAAGGCCCGGATTCCTCGCCCGATCACTGCGCTGTGTGCAGCATGTCTGCCGCGGCCTGGGCGATGGAGTGGAGCTTGGCCCTGGGTCGCGGATCTGTGGGTCACAAGCTGTGGATCACGGTGCAACACGGATGCAACCTTGTGCGCCAGCGTGGTCAGCCTGCCGAGCTGTAGCCGGTAAGTACTATTGCCATCCCCTCTGACAGGCGCGATAGTAACCAAAAACCTGTCACTGCATAGGGGATACTTACAGCTACGATGAAACAGATTCAGGTCATGTTGGTGGACGATCACGAATTGATGCGCCAGGGGCTGCGTGCCATTCTGGCCATGGAGGAAGACATCCTGGTCATCGGCGAGGCAGGCAACGGCACGGAGTGTTTGGAACGGGTACGCCAGGGTATTCGACCGGACATCGTACTCATGGATGTCCAGATGCCTGGGATGTCTGGCGTGGCGGCAACTCGCACGCTTGCGAGTCTCCTACCCAAGAGTCGCGTGGTCGCGTTGAGCGCGATGGGGGATGAAGAGACGGTTGAGTCCATGTTGGCTGCCGGCGCGCGGGCCTTCGTACAGAAATCTTCGGCAGCAAGCAACCTGGTGCGGGTGATCCGCGACGTCTTCGAGGGACGGAGCCGGACAGCCAAAGGCGCGAGTGCAACGGAGGCAGGTCACCGCGCACCACGGGCGCGCGCCGCGGCTGATCTCGGCGCGTGTATGACCCGACGCGAGCGCGAGGTGATGAACATTCTGATGCTAGGATCCACCAACAAAGAGATTGCCGAACGCCTGGTGATCTCCGAACGCACCGTGCAGACCCATCTCAGCAACATCTTTCACAAGCTGGGCGTCAGCAGTCGGACAGAGGCCGTGTTGGTGGCCATGCGGGATGGATGGATCGCGTCGGAGTTATCTCGCTAACGCGCGTGTCTGAAGCCGGTTCCAAGAACACAAACGAAAAAAGTGGTGCGATGCCAAGTTGGCATCGCACCGCTTCATTTTAGCTCCAGCTTCTTGGCGATGCAGCTCTAGCGAATGTTCGCGGCGACCATTTCGGCGATCTCATCCGGGTGACGGGCGACCTGAGCGCCGGCCGCCTTGAGCGCCGCCATCTTCTCTGCGGCTGTGCCTTCGCCGCCAGAAATGATGGCGCCAGCATGACCCATGCGTCGGCCAGGGGGCGCAGTCTGACCGGCGATGAACGCGGTGACCGGCTTCGACATATATTTGCCAATGTATTCAGCAGCGCGTTGCTCATCTGCCCCACCGATCTCGCCGATCAAAACGACCTGCTCGGTGTCGTCGTCGCCCTCGAAGAGTTCCAGCACATCGAGAAAAGTCGTGCCGATGATCGGGTCGCCGCCGATGCCGATAGCCGTACTCTGACCCACACCGCGTGCGGTCAACGCATAGACCACCTCGTAGGTAAGCGTCCCCGAGCGACTGACCAAGCCCACATTGCCCGGCGTATGGATGTGGCCCGGCATGATGCCCACCTTTGCCTCGCCCGGTGTGATCAGACCGGGGCAGTTGGGACCGATCAAGCGGGAGTTTGTAGTGTCCAGATATGCGCGCACGCTCACCATATCCAGCGCGGGGATGCCCTCGGTGATACAGATAATGAGTTCGATGCCCGCATCCGCTGCTTCAATGATGGCATCTGGAGCAAAACGCGCCGGCACATAGATGATGCTTGTGTTGGCCAGGGTCGCTTCGACCGCGTTCTTGACCGTGTCAAAGACAGGGGTATTGCCGACGGCCCATTCGCCGCCCTTCCCCGGCGTGACACCCGCGACGACGTTGGTGCCGTAGTCGATCATCTGCTGGGTATGGAAGATGCCTTCGCGACCGGTGATGCCCTGG
>JAAUPU010000681.1 GCA_012032975.1 Caldilineaceae bacterium
CGTATCGACTATGAAGCCGCGGTCGCCGCCTACGAAGAGGCCACTGCGCCGGCCGCGGATTCTGAGGTTCAATCCGCGCTGAGTTCCTACAAAGAGGCGCAGGTGCAGTTGGACGAGTTGCTCAACTCGCCCACGACGGCCGAGATCGCTACGGCAGAAGCGCAGGTGGCCGATTCCAAGGCCGCGCTGGAGGATCTGTTGCAAGGTCCGAGCACCACCGAACTGCGCGAGGCGCAGATCGCGCTGGAACGGGCGCTGGTCAGCCTGGAAGAGGCGTACAACAATCTGCGCCAGGCCAAGGTGGTCGCGCCGATCGACGGCACGGTGCTTGCCGTGGAGGCCAAGATCGGCGAACGGCTGAGCCGGGGCGCGGTGGTCGCCATCCTCGCCGACCCGCGACAACTTGAGCTGACCATCGACGTAGCCGAGATCGACATCCCGCGCGTGCAGGTGGGCAGGCTGCCCAGGTGGAGATCGATGCATTTCCAGGCCGTGAATTCGACGGCGTCGTCGATCGGCTTTCGCCGACCAGCGAGGCCTCGTCCACGCTGGTCAACTACGCGGTGACCGTGCGCCTGGCAGAGGGCGATCTCGATGGCGTCCGGCCTGGCATGACCGCTGTCGCCACGATCAAAGATTCCGACAGCGACGAGGTCGAGGCTCTCTTGGTACCGACGAACGCCATCCAAATGGAGGGTAGCCGCACTGTCGTCTTGGTTGTGCAAGATGGAGAGAGTAGGTCGGTGGTCGTTTCACCGGGCGAGGTCCAGGGCGAATGGACAGTGGTCCGCTCGCCTGAACTGGAAGTGGGCGACGAAGTGGTCGGCAGCGTCACTTCGCGGATTGGCGAGGACGACGGGCCTTTTTTTGGGCCAGGCAGGGGTGGTGGCCCGCCACGCGGAAACAACTGATCTTCGCTGACTGGTCATAATTTGCCTTTCCCATGAATGACAAGGTGACAGGGTGAGGGTTCGCCCTGTCACCCCCTCACTCAGTCCCCCTCAGTCTCTCAGCATATCTCTACGACTCCGCCGGCGGCGGCGCGTCTCCCAGCCCTCTTCAAACAAACGCAGGAAATTCCGCTCGCCGTAGGGATGTTTGAGCGCTTCTTCCACGTTCAATTCCACGCCCCAACCGGGCGCATCCGACACCGTGACGTGACCATCCACCACGCGCGGGACGCCGACCAGCACATCCCAGGTCCACGGCTCCAGCGAATCGTCGAAGTTCTCCTGGATCAAGAAGTTTGGAATCGAGGCGTGAAGATGGGCGTTGATCGCGGTGCCTAGCGGACTTTGCGCCTGGTGACAGGCGACCAGCGAGGTAAATGCCTCGGCGATGGCAAACGACTTGCGCGCCCGCGACGTGCCCAGACTCATCGGTTCCGGCTGGATGATGTCGATCACCCGGTGCGAAAGCAGGTCGGCAAACTGGCGCAGCTCCTTAAAACTTCGCCCAAAACCACCGGCGTCTTGATCGCCCTGGCCACTTCCAGATGGCCCTTCAGGTCGAAGGTGCGCACCGGCGTCTCCAGCCACATGGGTTCGAACTCATCCAGCTTGCGGCCCAGGCGGATGGCATTGGTCACGGTGAAGCGGTCGTGGGCTTCGATCAGCAGATCGACATTGGAGCCTACCGCATCGCGCACGGCGCGCACAATATCGACCGCCAGCCGTTCGCTCTCAGTCGTGATCTGCTGATATGCGCCGCCGAACGGGTCAAACTTGAAAGCAGTGTATCCCCTCGCCGCCATCTTGCCCGCGGCTTCGGCAAAGAAGTCCGGGTCGCGCGGCCCCTGGTACCAGCCGTTGGCATAGACGCGTAGCCTGTCGCGGTGTTTGCCGCCAAAGAGCTTCCAGACGGGCGCGCCCAGGCTCTTGCCCAGGATGTCCCAACAGGCCTGCTCGATTGCGCTCATCGCGCTGGAGGTGCCCAGATAGCGCGCCTTGTGCATCTTGAACCAGATCCGCTCAGGTTGCAGCGGGTCTTCGCTGACTACATGGCGGCGCAGCTCGGCCAGGTCGCCTTCGACTGACTTGGTCTCCAGGCCGCGGGTCGCCTCGCCCAGGCCGGTGATGCCAGCGTCGGTATGGACTTGGACAAAGACCCAATTTTTCCAGGGATTGCCAACGACGTAGCTCTTGATATCTGTGATCTTCATGGTGGTTGATTCCTCACTCTTCTATTTGACGGTGCGACTTGCAGCCGCGTGTTTTCAGCCAGCCCAATACACTATCCGGCGCGGTCAAAGGTCGCTACATTGCTGCTTCCGTCGGCAAGCCTTTGCGACGCGACGCCAGCGTCCTCTGGTGGTCCATATTTCAGCGGGCCATTCGACCAGGTGAAGAGCGGCTCCAGATCGCGCAGTATGTCGTCCAGCGCGGCGTAGTCGTGGGCGTCGATGGTGGGCGGTGTGGTCGAAAGGCGGCTGCGGGCGCTGCTGGTGACGCCGCGTCGTCGCAACACCTCTGGATAGTTGCTGCCGCGCAGCGTCTCCAGCGCAAAGAGCGGCGACATCAAGCCAAAGACGCGCTTGGCCTCGACCCAATCGCTGGCTTCGAGCGCATTCCAAAGTCTCACCACCACGTCGGTCACATGGCAACCGGGCATCTGACCGGCCACGCCGCGCGGATATTCCTGGAGCAGATAGCGTCCACCCACGCCGCCAAAAACGCCCTTGAGCTTGTCGCCGCCCTGTTCGATCAGACCGGTGATCTTGTGGGTGACCGGGAAGGTCTCCTCCTTGACATACTCGACCTGTTCGACCTCATTGAGCAGGCGCACCATGGTGCTGATCGAAAGCACGCTGCCCCGTGCGTGGTTCTGGATGAAGATGGGCAGTTGGGCAGCGCGACCGATCGTTTCATAATAGCGCACGATGCTCTCCTCATCCTCCAGTTCCTGGACGTAGGGCGTCATGGCGATCACCGCATCGGCGCCGACCTCTTTGGCGCGTTGGCTAAACGCACGCGCATGGGCGCGCTGACCCCCTGAACACCCAAGACAACCGGGATGCGGCCCGCGACTTGCTCGGTGACCACTGCCATGCCAGCCAGTCGTTCGGCGTCGCTCAACACGGCAAAGCCGCTGGCGTTGACGGGCCAGACGATGCCGTGCGCACCGCATCCAACGCAAAACTCGACGACCCGCTTGAGGCCGTCCCAGTCGATTTCTCCATCGTCCTGAAACGGTGTTGCGGGAATGGTGAAGACGCCGCGAAAGGGCACTTTGTGACTCATACTCT
>JAAUPU010000682.1 GCA_012032975.1 Caldilineaceae bacterium
GGCAGCAGCGACCGCGGTTGGGGTCGGTGTTTCGTCGTCGCCGCACGCCGCCAGCGCCAGCACGAGCGCGAGCAGCCACAGCAGGCGAAGCCAGCGCGGTCCCATCTCAGCGGGTTTCTCCGTTGTGCAGGTGGTCGAGCAATCCTTGCAGCCCCAGCAGATAGCTCCGCCAGCCAAAACCGGCGATTTGGCCCAGGCAAACGGGTGCAAGAACCGATGTGTGGCGAAATGGCTCGCGTGCGTGGATGTTGCTGAGGTGGACTTCCACGGTCGGCAACTTGACGCTGGAGATGGCGTCGCGCAGCGCGTAGGAATAGTGGGTGAAGGCGCCGGGGTTGATCAGCACCCCATCGGCCCAGTCGCGCGCATCGTGGAGATAGTCGATCAGGGCGCCCTCGTGGTTGCTTTGAAATGGACGCACATTGTGATCGGGAGAAGCCGCGTCGATCACCGCCTGGTTGATCTTGTCCAGGGTCATGTCGCCATAAATGTGGGTTTCTCGCGTGCCCAGCAGATTCAAGTTGGGGCCGTGCAACAGCGCTATCGCCGCCATGTTCGTTTCTTTCTGAATGATCCACGAAGTCGCACGAAGGCTCACGAAGATTGAGCCAAGAACTGGTGTTTCTTTGTGTACCTTCGCGTCGCTTCGTGGAAAATTTTGCTTTGGATTTCTCTTGCTTCTATGAGTTCGATTCGCTGAGCACGGTGCGCAGCGCACGCTCCACGACGTCGCGGCCCGGATCGTCGATGATGCCGACATTGCCCAGCGCATACGGCACGATGAAGCGCAACGTCTTGCCAGCGCGTTTCTTGTCCTGACGCATCGCGCCCAACACGGCCTCCACCGAGTATCCGCTGACATGGGTGACCAAATCCAGCCGGTCGACCAGCATGGCGATGCGGCTGGCCAAGTCGGGAGCGCAAAGTTCCAGCTCTGCCGCCATGTTGGCCGATGCGATCAGCCCCAGCGCGACGCCTTCACCGTGGCGGATCTCGAAGTTGCTGGCCAGCTCCAGTGCGTGGCCAAAGGTGTGACCCAGGTTCAACGTGGCGCGACGCCCTTGTTCAAAAGGGTCCTCTTCGACCACATCGACCTTGACGCGCACCGCATCTGCAACCAGTTGCGACATGCTGGTCGGGCCTTCCCGTTCCAGCTGTTCAAAGAGCGCGGGCGTACCGATAATGCCGTGTTTGACCACCTCTGCCATGCCGGAGCGAAACTCGACTGCCGGCAAGGTCGCCAGCACATCCGTATCGATGACCACAAGCTCGGCCTGTTTGAACGCGCCCACCAGGTTCTTGCCCTGGGGCAGATCGACGCCCGTCTTGCCGCCCACCGACGAATCGACCATGGAAAGCAGGGTCGTTGGGATCTGCACCAAGGGCACGCCGCGCAGATAACTGGCTGCGGCAAACCCAGCCATATCGCCGACGACGCCGCCGCCCAGCGCCACAACCGGGCTGCGTCGATCCAGCCCCGCGTCCACAAACTGCTCATAGAGCAAGGCGATGGTGGCCAGTGTCTTGTGCTGCTCGCCGTCGGGGACCAGACAGATAGACGGCTCGAAGCCAGCCGCGGCCAGACTTGCCGCCACAGTTTCTCCATAATGGGGTGCGATGTCGGGGTTGGTGACGATGGCGACCGGACCGAGTCGCAGCCCAACATCCGTCATCAGTTCGCCAGTGCGCGCCAGGATGCCCTCGCCGATCACAATCGGATAGGCGCCGGCCGGTCCTTGAACCGGGATTCGCACCGCAGCTGGCGTTTCATCGGTTGAGTTCAGCATGGCGAGTATCTCCTCTATGATCTCTTCCGGCGTGCGCTCCGATGTGTCGACCTGGCGGGGAATCGCGGCGTAGGCTCGGCGGCGCTGGGCGAAGCAGGTCGCGAATGCGCTGCCGCTGTTCGTCCGCGCTGCCCGGTAGAAGTGGGCGATTGCTGGCCTGTTGAACCCGTTCCAGGATCGCATCCTCAGTCGCAGTCAGGCAGATGATCACGCCGCTCTGCGCCAGCCGATCCCGGTTGGCCGGGTTGACCAGCGCACCGCCGCCCGTGCTCAGGACCAGACCAGTCTGATCCGCCACCTGTCGGCAGATCGCTGCTTCGGCCGCGCGAAAGGCTGCCTCGCCATCGTTGGCAAAGATTTCTGGGATGGGCTTGCCAAAGTAGGCCTCGATCTGTTCGTCCATATCTAGGAATGGACGGCCAAGGCGTGCGGCAAGCAGGCGGCCGACGGTGCTTTTGCCGGTCCCCATGAAGCCGGTGATGATGATGTTGCGATGTTCTTTGCCTGCATTCATGAGGCCCGCACTCTGTCAGAAATCACTCGGCCTTTGCCCAGCACTTCCTCTTGAAAAAAAACAGTCGATCGCGGCATAACTGGGCAAATTCGTTATCCGACCATTCGTGAATTTCACCTGTGGCAAGAGGGCCGAAACCGATAATCTTCTCTGGATTCGCCTGTTTCAGGATGCCCACGTAGCGTTTCAACGCATCCTCAAGTTGCTGACGCCGCGCAACTGTCTGACTGTTCATTCTTGCCCTCTATTCGGTTCATCGCCTGTGCAATACAGTGCTCAGCGCTTCGACCCGTGTCCACAACCAGGTGCTGTTCCGATCCGATCGGATAGTTCCAACAACCGTCGTAGCGCGCCAACAGCGTCTGCATCGCCGGCCAACTGGCGACCTTGTGCAGCGATGGCTGCGCAGATCGAGCCTCTAGCCGCGCCCGCCAAAGGGGTTCATCCAGCCTGGTTTCTACGACCAAGAGCGTAGACTGATAGTGACTTGCCAGCGCACAGCAGCGGGCATAGTCGGCGGGGTATGAGAGCGGCGAATCGGCGATGACGTTGAGGCCGAGGCGCAACTGCGTCTCGACCAATTGCCAGAGGATAGTGTACGCCAGTTGATTGCCATCGGCAAGCCGCAGGGTGTGATCCTTGATGTCGTCTTTGTCGAGCAGCGGCCACCCCAACGCCGTCGCCAGGCCACTTGCCAGACTGCTCTTGCCGGTGGCCGGATGGCCTTTCATCGCGATGAGATGGGGCGATGGTTGACGGTGAGTGAGGCGGGGGGAGGAGGCTTGTGCGTGGAATGTAGTGCCTGAACAACGGACGCACCACGCTTCACGCAGCAGATCTTCTAGCCGGCCGAGAGGTCAAAGTTGGCCGCGTTCACATGCTGCGATTGATGCATCAGCACGGCGTTCATCAGCTCGATTGCGAGCCGCGATTCCAGCGG
>JAAUPU010000043.1 GCA_012032975.1 Caldilineaceae bacterium
CAATCGGTTCCATCGAGGGTTCTACGCTGACCTGGCCACAAAATCTGGAAGGTTCGGTCGCCCTCTTCGGGGAACGAGGTTCGGTCAAGATCGGCGGCTCGGCGCTCAACCGCATTACGCTGTGGAAAGTGGCCGGTCAGTTGGAGCAGGAAGCCGAGATCCTCACCAGCCAACGGGTCGATCCCCCGTCTGTGTATGGCTATAGCCACCGCGAGGTCATCCGCGACTTTGCGCTGGCGTTGCAGGCGGGAAAGGCGCCCGGCACCCCAGGCGAGGAAGCGCGAAAATCGCTTGCGCTGGTTCTGGCAATCTATGAAGCAGCGCGAACGGGCCAGAGCGTGAGCTTGGCCGAGACCTCAGTGTCGGCCTGAGTGACAGGTCGGCGTACTTTATTATTGCGAGCTTTTCGAGTTGGTCATCCAGGATATCGATTAACCACACATGAGCATTCGAAGCAAAGTAGACCAGTGGAGTGAGTTTGTCATCGAAGCGGGCTGGTTGGCCGCGTTGGTGGTCGCTCCTCTCTTCTTTAACGTTTTCTCCAGCCGCGTCTTTGAGCCGGATAAGATCAGCTTGATCCGTAGTGTAGCGCTGACGATGCTCCTGGCCTGGCTGGTCAAGCTGCTCAACGGCGGCCCTGCATGGCTGCCAGCCTATCGTTCGCGACCCGCAGCCGATGCAGACGAGGAGGATGGGGGCAAGGAGAGTCAGCCAGTGGATGGTTCCTGGTTGGACAAGCTCTGGCGCATCCCGTTCCTGGTTCCTATCCTGCTGCTGGCGATTGCCTATGGATTGAGCACCCTTTTCAGCGTCGCTCGGTTCGTCAGCTGGTGGGGATCCTACCAACGTTTGCAAGGTTCGTACACCTTCCTGAGCTACCTGATCATCGGTCTCCTGGCCATGGCGCATCTTCGTCAGCCAATCCAGATCCGACGGATACAACACGTCATCATCGCGACCAGTTTGCCCATCGCGATCTACGGCGTGATCCAGCATATGGGCGTCGATCCGTTGCCCTGGGGCGGTGATGTACAGGAACGTGTGGCTGCCAACGCGGGCAATGCGATCTTCTTGGCCGCCTATCTGATCATGGCGTCTTTTTTACAGTGGAGCGCATCTACAGCAGTTTCGCCTACCTGCTGTCGGGTTCCGAAGAAGGCCGGGAAGGGCAAGATCTCCCCGCGGCGTTGGCGGGCGGTGCGTATCTCTTTATTTTGGGCGTGCAACTGATCGCCATCCTCTGGACGCAGAGTCGTGGTCCGCTGCTCGGTATTCTTCTCGGCAGCTACTTGTTTGGTCTGCTGCTGTTGAGTGCTTTGCGTCCCAGATTCCATCGCCCGCTGCTCGCCGGCTGGGTTGGCCTCGGCATCGCAGGGTTCGCAATGTTGGTCCTGCTCAACACGACATCTCTGCTCGACTTCGCCAAGGCCGTGCCGATGGTCGACCGCTTGGGAAGCGCGTTTAGTTTGGAGGGGGGCACATCCCGCGTCCGCGTCCTGATCTGGCAAGGGGTCGCCGACATGGTGCTTCCCCACGATCCGTTGATCTATCCAGACGGCAACACCGACAGCGTCAATGTGTTGCGCCCACTGGTCGGCTATGGCCCAGAGGCGATGTGGATTGCCTACAACCCCTTCTATCCCCCGGATCTTGCGCATGTGGAAGCACGTAATGCCAGCCCCGATCGATCGCACAATGAAACCTGGGATTCGTTGGTGATCACCGGTCTGCTGGGCTTCCTCGCCAACCTGACGCTCTTTGTGTCGCTCTTCTATTTTTCGCTCAAATGGCTGGGTCTGCTGGTCAATCGTCGTGACAATATCCTCTTTGGGCTGCTGCTGAGCGGCTTTACCATCGGCGCAGTGGCGCTCTTCTACTCTGCAGATAGTAGCTTCCGGCTCTTTGGCGCCGCCTTGCCCACCGGTCTTACACTGGGATTGCTGGTCTATGTCACGCTGGCGCCATTCGTACACCCCAACTACAAACCGGTTCCGGCGGATGTGCCCAGGCTGCTATTGATCGTCGCGCTGGTCTGCACGATCACCGCGCACTTTGTCGAAATCCACACCGGCATCGCGATCGTCGCGACGCGCACCTACTTCTGGATCGAAGTCGCATTGCTGCTGGTTTTGGGCATGCGCTGGGCAACGGCAGAGTCATTCGGCGTTTCAGCCGCAGCCGATTCAGCGTTGGAAGAGACGTCTGTTTCAGCCGATGAGCCAGAGACCAAATCGCGACGACGAAGGCGCACTGCTCGAAACACAACAGCCGCTCGCACTCGATCATCCTTGCCTTCGGTTCCGACCACTGTGCTGACCGACCTGCTCATCTTCCTGACTTTTGTCTACATCTACTCGACCAATAGCCAGGGGTTGAACAGCGCGTTTGCAGTGCTCTTCAACAGCGTGACGACAAGACAGGAGAATGGTCAAACCGTCTCCAGCCCGGCTGTGCTTTTTCTGCTCCTTTTTACCTGGCTGATCTGCGCCACGCTGGGCATGGCCGCGGAATCATTGCAGCAGAAACGAATGCCCCCGCCTGGGTGGTGGCTGCGCGGCTATGGATTGCATGCCCTGATCGTCTGGGGTGGCTGGCTGATCTACGGTTTGGTGCAGGGGAATCGTCTGAGCAGCGGTGCGGTCTCGGGTGACCTGGACCGGCAGTTGACCCATGTAGCCGGCCATTTTGCTCTCTTCACCTGGCTGTTGATCGGATGGATTATCGCCGCGGGAACGGTCTTTGCCTGGCCCTGGCTACGCGACCGACGAACGCCAACTGGCAGTCGCCTGGCGGTCAGCGCAGGCGTCGGCGTGCTGCTCGCCATCGTGATGCTGGTCGTGATCAACTCGGTGAATGTGGCGTTGGTACGGGCAGACATCATCTATAAACAGGGCCAGCAGTTTGACGCCCAAGGCAACTGGGTCAGCAGCATCGAACTGTATCGCCGCGCGCTGGCCGCCCGCAAGACCGAGGACCACTATATGCTCTTTCTGGGGCGGAGTCTTCTAGAGCAGGCCAAGCAGGCCAGCACCGAGGGTGTGTACCAGTTGCCAGAATCAGCGGGGCTGACAGATGTCCTGGCCCTGACGCCCGAAGTGGTCAGCCAGATGAACCGGACCGAATTGCTGCGTGCGGCGGAAGTGGTGTTGCAAAATGCACAGAGTGTCAACCCGCTCAACACGGACCACACCGCCAACCTCGCCCGGCTCTATCGCACCTGGGCGGATCTGGCCACCGATCCCGAGCAGCGACAGGAGATGCTCGACAAGAGTCTGGCCGAGTATGATATGGCCGTCCAGTTGAGTCCCAATGCGGCCCATCTTTGGAATGAAAAGGGCAACGCGCACGTGGCCAGAGAGGAACGCGATCTTGCCGAAGCGGCCTTCCGCCACTCGCTCTCGCTGGACCAGCGTTTTGACCAGACATACATGCTGTTGGCCGATTTTTTCGAGCGCGATCAGGCGTATGACCGCATCAAAGAAGTGCTCTCAGAGGGGTTGAAGGAACTGCCCGAAAATGCCCAGCTATACAGCTATTTGGGCGTGGCCCAGGCGCGCAGTGACGATCTGCCGGGCGCGATCGACTCCAATCTGAAAGTACTGGAACTACAGCCCACCAATATGGGCGCCATGCGCAATCTGTCGTTGCTCTATCGTGATTCCCAGCAGCCAGAAGATGCAGTGAAATGGGCAGAGCAGGCCATTGCCATCACGCCGCCGAACCAGGTGAACGATCTGAAACAGTTGCACCAGTTGGCGGCCTCGCTCTATCAGGTGACGGGTCAACAAGATCAAGTCCTGGCGAGCTATGAACGCATCCGCGAGATTGACCCCAACGACGCCGCTGCGTTGCGCACGTTGAACAGCCTCTATGCGCAAAACCAGGATTGGGGGAAGAGTGTGGAGGTGCTGCGAGCTTTGGCCGCCTTGGAACCGGACCGCTTCGAGCATCCGCTGGAGATTGCCCGCATCCTGCAGCAGGTGGGTCAAACTGAGGATGCAGTCGATTTCGCCAACCGGGCGCTGAGTCTGGCGCCGGAAGATCAGAAGGAAGCGATTTCACAATTGATCCAGCAATGGTCGCAGCAGGGTTGACCGGCTTGGACAGACCACGTGGCAAGGTGAAGCAATGACCCCCTTTCTGCTCATGGCCGCGAGCGCGCTGCTGTTGGCCGTTGTCGGTACGCCGCTGGTACGCCGATTTGCCATCCACTTTGGGGTATTGGATGCGCCCGCCGAGCGCAAGATCCATGCACAGCCGGTGCCCTTGCTCGGTGGGGCTGCCATCTATATCGCCTTTATCGTCGTGCTTGCGATCATGGGCGACCGCCGCCATATCAACGAGGTCGTCGGCATCTTTATCGGCGCAACCTTGATCAGCCTGATGGGTGTCGCCGACGACCGATGGGGCGTGAGCAGCTATATGAAGCTGGGCGGACAGGTCATTGCGGCCGGTGTATTGGTCGTCAGTGGCGTGCAGGTGCAACTCTTTGGCAACTGGCTGGATGTGCTGATCACCGTTGTCTGGGTGGTTGGCATCACCAACGCGATGAATTTGCTCGACAATATGGATGGTCTGTCGGCAGGGATTGGCATGATCGCCGCGGTCTATTTTACGCTGCTGGCAGCGATGAGCGACCAATACTTTGTCGGCGCGTTGGCCGCGGCCTTGGCAGGCGCGTGCGCTGGCTTTCTGATCTACAACTGGAATCCAGCCCATATTTTCATGGGCGACACCGGCTCCCTGTTCATCGGCTTTCTGTTGGCGGCCGTGGGCATCAAGCTGCGCTTCCCCAGCAACAGCCACACCATCACCTGGATGATTCCCTTGTTGGTGCTGGCGGTGCCGATCTTCGACACGACGCTGGTCTTCTTCAGCCGTCTGCGCCGCGGTCAGAACCCGCTGACCACGCCGGGCAAAGACCATCTCAGCCATCGCTTGGCGCGCATGACCGGCAGTCGTCGAGAAGCCGTGCTGCTCTGTTATTTGATCGCGGGGGCTTCTGGATTGGCTGCCATCTTCTTGACACAGGCGACCACGCTGGAGGCCATTGTCGTTGGGGGCGTCTTTCTGTTGGCCAGTTCCATCTGCTTGCTGTGGCTGGAATTTGGCAGCGCAGCAAAACACGAACAGGCGACTTTAGGACATGAAGTGATGAAATAGAGATTGTGGGCGAAGGGCCATGAAGCTTCGCCTTTGTAAGATCGGTTTTGTACGATCGACCGCATCCACCTCACCTAAGGCCGATCCAGAGAGGTAATTGTCCACAGATTTCACGGGTGACGCAGAAATATGGGTGAACCCTGTACGATCTGTGGATAGGATGCATCTCGGAAAAGCCAAATATCATCCCGACCAGGAGAATACCTTGAAACGTTTTGCCGATTTTCCAACGATCACGTTGATGGTCTGTTTGGCCGCCCTGCTCGTACTCGCCGCGTGTGGACGGGGCAATGATGACGAAAGCCCAACCGCTGAGCCTGCTGCACAAGCCCAAGCAGACGCGAGCACACCAGAACCCGCTGCCACCGAAGCTGCCTCTGAAGCTTCCGAATCGGCTGCGGAGACGCCTGCCGCCCCGGAAGAAGCCGTAGCTGAGAGCGGAAAGGTGGGTCCGCCAGAGAATTTCAGCGGTGGACCAGCCGCAGAACTAGATGCCCCGGCGCGCGATGGCATGTACGATGCGCCACCCGAGATGACCATCGATCCGGAAAAATATTACTATGCGACGCTGAAAACGGACCGAGGGGATCTCAAGGTTCAGTTGTTTGCCGACCGGGCGCCGATAACGGTCAACAACTTTGTCCATCTCGCGCGCGAGGGATTTTATGACAACACATCCTTTCATCGCGTTCTGGACGGCTTTATGGCTCAGGCCGGCGACCCGCTTGGCACCGGCACAGGCGGACCAGGCTACGAGTTTGAGGATGAGTTTTATCCTGGGCTGGTCTTTGATCGACCGGGTCTGTTGGCCATGGCCAACAGAGGCCCCGCGACCAATGGCAGCCAGTTCTTTATTACCTTTGCCCCCACCGATTGGCTAAATGGTATGCACACCATCTTTGGCGAGGTGCTGGAAGGCCAAGAGGTGTTGGACCAACTCACTCGCCGCGACCCAATGGCCGATCCCAACTCGCCTAGCGACACCATCTATACCATTGAGATTGAAGAAACCGACACCAGCGCGCTGGAGACGCCGACCCCAGCGCCGCCCACGGCCACGCCCACGCCAACGCCGACTCCCTATGCACCCACCTCGTTGGACGACGCCGACCGACCCCTCGCCCAACTTTCCCCTGAAGAGCGCGCCAACTACTTCAATGTGCCGCCCGAGATGGTCATTGACCCCACTCTGCAATATGTAGCAACCATCAGCACGGACAAGGGCGAAATCGTGGCCGAACTCAATTCAGAGAAGGCGCCAATGGCGGTCAACAACTTTGTTGTCCTGGCCAATCTGGGTTTCTACGACAATATGCCGATCACGCTGGTGCGCCCCGACGATTCGGTGATCTTTGGCGTGCCCGCCAACGATCCGCAGAACGACGCCGGCTATGTGTTTGCAGCCGAGGTCGGCACGGACATCGTGACTGATGTCGGGTCGATCACATATATCCCAGTCCGTTCCACGGAAGATGGCGCCGTACTCAGCAGCAGCAGCCAGGTGATCATCGCATTGGCCGCGCCGCCGGCCGCTGCCAACTCCAGCTTTAGCTTTTTCGGACAAGTTGTGGAAGGACAGGAAATCCTGGCCGGGCTTGCCCAAGACGATCTGATCGAATCGGTTGTCATCTCGACCAAGTAGACGATTGTTTCCGTTTGTCGGTTGGAATCCCGGTGGGGTGATCAGGCACGCTGTGTGTGGTCAAGCTAGGTCTGGACACCCCATCGCCAACCTTCCCGCGACGATCCAATTCTTGTCAACATTTGCGTCGCACCGCATCGGAACGGAATCGGCGGTGTTATCAGATGTACAGTGATTTCTTTGGTGGTAGCAATCGCTCCCCTGTGTGTACGACTCGATTGAGGATCGGGATGTCAACCAACGGGCCGGGTGTCCGATTCGTATCGGGCGAGAAAATGCAGAGTACAGCGCCTGGTCTGTCGCGCACGGCCAAGTTTTCCATCTCCGCGATCATCATTCTCCTGATCTGTGTCGGCAGTTTGTGGCTGGCGCTTAACCCGGAGTGGGTGCGGTGGTTTGGTCGTTGGGGCTACGTGGGCGCCTTCTTCATCAGCATGGTGGCCAGCGCGACCATCGTTCTGCCCGCACCCGGCATCGCCGTGGTGATCGCCATGGGCACGGCTTTGGACCCTGTTGTGCTGGGCATCGTCGCGGGCGTGGCAGCGCCATCGGCGAACTGACCGGTTACGTCGCGGGCGCAACCGGCAGCGCATTGATCCCTGAACATCAGCGTCATCACTTCGACCGCATCCACCGGCTAACCGACCGTTATGGCGCTGTCATTCTCGGTGTGTTGGCGGCCATCCCCTTCCCACTGTTTGACCTGGCCGGCGTCGTCGCCGGTATGCTGCGCATGAGCGTGCCGGTCTTTCTCATCTCCGTTTCCATCGGCAAAAGCATCAAATACATACTTCTGATCGTTGCTGGCGCGGCGCCACTTTTCTTCCTCCAACAGCTTTTTCGATAGCCTCTTCTGCCATCTCTTTCTCGCCTGAAGCATAGGAACATTCCGGGTCGGCGTACCGTCATAGGGGTGGGGTGGCTCGTGTCTCTCCCCAGGTTTTCGCGGTGCACCCAACCCAAGCACCCCGTTGTGGCGTTTGTCATTTGGGTGTTCAAACGGGTTGAGCCAGCATTCCGGGATTCGACCAAGAGATTTCCGGCTTGGTCACCCGTTCTGGTCGAATCCTGGAATGCTTCGACTCACTTTGAATACCCTTGTCATTTCATAGAAGAGGAACCTATGCGAAATGTTCTGAGCACGATAGCGCATTACCGCCACGTCGCGAGCGCGGCGAGCCTGACGGTGGTCGGCTTGTTGCTGGTTGCTCAGATGTGGCCGATACATAGTAGCCCCACCCTGGAGCGTTCAATGGCTACCTATTCTCAAATGACGCGTGTCATCGATCTCTCCCCCCAAGATGGCGATGATGCTGAAGACAGCTCAGAAGGTCTGCAGATCACGCTCGGCGAAGGCAGCCAACAGCCCGATTCGGTGCAGCCATTGCCCGCCACCGAGGCGCGCCCGCTGACAACCGAGGAGCAGCAGGATACGCTCAATCGTATGCCGCCGCTTGCAACTCAGAATGACGACACCCAAGACTTCCGGCTACCACCTCAATCGTTGCCACCGCCCCGCACCGGCCAGACCATCGATGAGACGTTTCCACCGTCGCAAGAAGTCGCCGCGCCTGTGACCGAACCCGCCGGGCCACTGGAAGTGCTGCGTTATGCGCCGGAAGGCGAAATCCGCGTCGCGCCGTTCCTCAACGTCACCTTCAACCAGCCTATGGCGCCGCTCTCCACCGTTGAAGCGCTGAGCCAGCAGGATGTGCCTGTCCAATTGACGCCTGAATTGCCCGGCGTCTGGAAGTGGCTGGGCACCAAGACTCTTTCGTTCGAGTACGATTCCGACCTCTTCGACCGCTTTCCGATGGCCACCGAATATGTGGCGACCGTGCCTGCCGGCACAGAGTCGGTCGTCGGTGGCGTGCTGGCAGAAACGGTCACCTGGAGCTTCCGCACGCCGCCGCCGCGCGTGCGCATGAGCCATCCTGGCTATGGCCCGCAACCGTTGGATCCGCTGCTCTTCGTCGCCTTCGACCAGCGGATCGACCCAGAAGCCGTTCTCGCTACGATCCGCGTCACCGCTGGCGGCCAGGAGTTTCCGGTCCGTCTGGCCAGCGAGGAGGAGATCGACCGCGATCCCGCCATCAAGCGCCTGGTGGAAAGCAATCTGGAGGCGCGCTGGCTGGCTTTTCGGGCTGAACGCGCCTTTCCCACCAACACCACGGTCAATGTCAACATCGGACCCAAGACGCCCTCTGCGGAAGGGCCGCTGACCACGACCGATGTGCAATCATTCAGCTTCCAGACCTACGCACCGCTGCGCATCGACCGGCACGACTGCGGCTGGGGCGATCAATGCCCGCCCTATTCGCCCTTCAACATCATCTTCAACAATCCCATCGACGAAGACCTTTTTGAGGAATCCCTGATCCAGGTGGACCCTGCAATCCCTGGCATGGTCGTCGAGATGTTTGGCAACACGCTCAGCGTCAGCGGCGCAACCGCGGGGCGCACCACCTATCGCGTCACCATCGAAGGGTCGATTCAGGACATCTTTGGCCAGAACCTGGGCAACCGTCAGACGTTGACCTTCGAGACCGGCCCAGCGCCCAGCTATTTCACCGGGCCACAGGGCGAGCTGATCACCCTCGACCCAACCTTCAGCCAGCCCCGTTTCCCCATCTACTCGGTGAACTACGAGCGGTTGCGGGTGCGCGCCTGGGCTGTCAAGCCGGAGGATTGGCCCGCCTATCAAAGCTACAAACGCGATTATTACCGCACCGACACCCCGCCGGAGCCGTCCAGGTCAGCAGGTTGATTTCCAGAATCTTCACCATCGAAGGCGAGGCGGATCAGCTGGTCGAGACCAACATCGACCTGAGCGAAGGGCTGAATGGCGACACCGGTCACCCTCGTCGTGATCGTGGACTTTCCGCCCAACCCGCTGTTGAGGCAAGCGCCTCACAATGACTACCGGATCGAGACATGGGTGCAGG
>JAAUPU010000683.1 GCA_012032975.1 Caldilineaceae bacterium
GCAGTCGTACCATTCGTGGGCCCTCTTTCGGTTGGGAATTCAGCTCCCTTCACGGCGAGTTCGTTGCTAAACGAGTCGGCGTAGCCTCCGGCCATCTCCCAATCGTCGGCCTTCAAGCCGAAGAGTGCCGGAACGTACCCTGGCAACCAAACTGGCCAGGGGTGTCGGGCGGCAGATAACTGAAGACTCCCTTTTCGCGCTCGTCGGGTTCCTCGACAAAGCAGCGCTCGACGATGCAAAGTTCACTATCGATGAGAGCAACCGCGATGATGTGGGCGTGTTGGTCTCCACCGGTGGCGGCGGCATGACCGATATCGAAGAAGCCACGATCACGATGAACGAGAAGGGCTGGCGCACGGTGGGTCCCTTTGTGGTGCCCAACGCGATGGCAAACGCGGTCAGTTGCCAGGTCTCCATCGAGACGGGCGCACGTGGACCGGTGATGACCAGTTCCGCAGCCTGCGCCAGCGGTCACTATTCGATCATCGACGGCTTCCATTTCATCCAACGTGGAGAGGCCGATGTGATCATTGCCGGCGGCACAGAGTCGGCTGTCTCTTTGCTGACCATGTCGGCCTTTGGGCGCATGGGGCCGCTCTCCAGCCGCTTCGACGATCCCGAACATGCGTCCCGCCCCTTCTCTGTGGATCGTGACGGTTTTGTCAGCGGCGAAGGCTGTTGCATCGTGATTTTGGAGTCGGAAGAGTCGGCGCGGCGTCGTGGGGTTCCTGTCTATGCCGAGGTGCTCGGTGGGCGCTTGACCGCGGATGCCTTCCACATCACCGCACCGGATCCCGAGGGGGACGGTGCAGCCCGCGCGTTGACCGGCGCCTTGAAGAGCGCCAACCTGACGCCGAAGGATATCGATGTCATCTTTGCCCACGGCACAGGCACGACGCTCAACGACAGCGGGGAAGCCAAAGCGCTCAAGCGCGCATTTGGCGAAGCGATTTATGACGCCAAGGTCACCAGCATCAAGAGTATGATCGGACATGGGTTGGGCGCGGCCGGCGCGCAATCCGCGGTGGCTGCGGTCTGTTGCCTGCGCGAGGGGATCGTGCCGCCCACCGTCAACTACACGCCGGACCCGGAGATCGACATCCCAATTGTCGGCAACGTCGCCCAGGAAGTGGACGCCAAATACGCCATCGTCAACGCCTTTGGCTTTGGCGGGCAGAACGTGGTGGCCGTTTTTGGGCGGGTGGATGACTATTGAACCGATATTGGAGAGCGTCTGATCTCCGTGGAGTACAGGAAATAGGAAGGGAAGTGCATCGCGCAATGAAGATGCCGCAATACTTTCAAATCAAAGTCCATGTGGAGGATGGTGTTCTGGTGCCGGATGAGGGCGTTGATTTGCCGAGCGGCCGCGTCTATTTGGCTACGCTGGAACCATTGCCGGTTTCTAGCGAGATAGATGCTTTGGCAGCCTTAGCAGCGCTTGCCCAACCGATCGGCGCACCCAATCTCGCGCGCGAGTTGATTCATTATCTCTGAACGAGTGCTGGTTGATGAGTCTGCCAAATAGTGTCTTTGTTGACACGTCGTTTTTCATTGCCCTGCTTAATAGCAGCGACACTGATCACACCAGGGCGCTTGAGTTGCAGTTGCAATTGAGTGAAGCCAATCCCCGGAAAGTTACCAGCGAGTATGTACTGATGGAATTGGGAGATGGCCTGTCCCGCCTTCGATTTCGTCCTTTGGCCATCAAATTACTTGCCCTGGTCCATGCTGATCCCTCGTTCGAGATTGTCGCCTCATCAACGGAATGGTTTGCTCGGGCGGTAGCACTTTTCCAAAACCGGGCCGACAAAGATTGGGGTCTGACTGATTGTTCATCGTTCGCGATTATGCATCACATGGGGATCGTGGCTGCTTTGACCGCTGATCGTCACTTCCAACAAGCGGGATATGTGGCGTTACTACTTGAGCAAGAACTGTGAGATGAGCCTGTTCGATTCGAGTTGACAAGTCCTCGGCGCTTCCAAAGCGCCGAGGACGTTCATTTCTCCTGTGATCCGCCGATTTTGAACATCCCTTTCTTCATTGACGCCCCCCCCACGCTCCGCGAATAAATTCTGCATGAGCGCGCCATTCTCCTTGTACCAGTTGTACAAAATCCGCGTATCCGTGCCCACACAAAAATGGCGCACTCCTCGCTCCCAATACGGCAGCGCTGCTTCTGGTGAGTCAACCTCGGCGCGCGGTGCTACACCCATCTTGAGCGCCGTGTCGACCAAGTGCCAGCGTGCTTCATTTCCCGGTCTCCGCTACATTATGGCCGTTGCTTTCTTGCTTTCGACGATTTCGACCTTCAACAGCCTTGGTCTCATCTACCTGATGACCGCTGGCGGATCCGGCGGTGCGACGCGCGTCTATTCCATTACCCCTGGGGCCTGTTGATGTGTGCATCGTTGCTGATGGCGATTCCAGTCGCGGCCGTCTACACCTACACGCAGAGGTATGCGGTGGAAAGCCTGACGGTCGGCAGTGTGAAAGGGTGAACCGCGGCGTCAGCTCATCGACGTGATGCGCATCACACCCAACCCGACGAGCAAACTGGCCACCAGAAAGAAGAGAAAGCCGGTGCGGAACTTGGTCGCCGCGTCATCGGTTTTCTTGACGCGCGCCCAGCCGACATGGGCCACGATCAGCGCAAGCGTCATGGTCACAAGATGTTCCCAGGAAGTTACGTTGCGGCCCATGAACCAGGTGCTGAGGCCTGTCAGCCAAAGCACAAGCCCAAGCGTCCACTGGATATCGATCACGATGGGGAAGGCCATTCCCAGCTTCTGGTCAATCGACGACCACTGGCGATTGCCCAACCAGCCGATCAGATATTTTATCAGAACGAGCACAGCTACGATGATGACGACATAGCGCCATCCCGAGTGGGCTTGAAAGAGTATATTGCTCATTGAATTACCTTCTTTTCGCAGATTGTCAAATGGTTTGAAAGAGCTTCTTCGCCTCGTCAGTTTACGCCAACGAACCATCTAAGGCTAACATGCACTGGTCAGTTGAAACCTCTCGCCTGCGCGCCTGTTGAAGGATCGCCTACTTTCAACCGCTTCGACCGGCCAGAGAGTGGACCTTTTGATCGCTCTTTGGTAAACTTTCCGCTTATGGCTGGAAAGAAGCTTCAGGGACAAGTCGCTATCGTAACCGGTGGAAGCCGCGGCCTCGGCGCGGCCATCGGCGCGCGTTTGGCGCGGGCGGGCGCGGCCGTGGTCTTGA
>JAAUPU010000684.1 GCA_012032975.1 Caldilineaceae bacterium
ACACCGGCAAGTCGTCAAAGACGTCCGCCTGGCTTGCGTCGGCGTCAAAACCATACTGCTCGCTGTATTCTTCAGACTCGTACAGAATCTCGTCGTCTTCCATATCGTCCCAATCATCGAAATCAAAATCCGAAACGTTGTTAGCCATCACACGTCCATTTCGCACGGCGCCCACGGCCATCTGGCGCAATATTGGCAGAAGGTGCGTTTCCAAGATGCTCCATAAAGAAAAAGTCTAGCACAAGTATTGCAAGAATTCTGTGTGCGTTCTGTAAGCCCTTCGCAAGAGCGGCCTGGTTGAAGGTGAATCCAGGATAAGGGCTGGTCCACGAAATCACACAAAGTCACACAAAGTCACACGAAGTCTTGGCCCGATTTTCGCGAGGCTTCACGCAGCTTCGTGGGTTCCTATTTTCTTGCAATGGCGAAATGAGCTACGGTTCCAGGATGACCTTGATCAGATCCAGTTCGCCAGCGGCCAAGTCGTGGACGATCTGCGGCCATCGGACAGCGGCGCAACCCGTTCGATCAGCGGGTCGATGTTGATGCGACCGCTGGCCAGTGCCTGGATGGCACGCGGAAATTCGCTGTTGAAGCCATAGGTGCCGCGCACGGTCAACTCGCGGGTGACGATCTCCTGCATATTCAGTTCGATCATCTGCGCGCTGTTGCCGATCCAGGTGACATTGCCGCCGGTGCGCGTCATGCCCAGCGCCTGCTGCACCGTTGCCCATAGCCCACGGCCTCGAAGGTCACATCCGCGCCCAAACCGCCGGTGGCATCGCGCACCGCCTGAATCGGATCCGTCTCATCTACGTTGATGGCAATATCCGCACCCATCTTGGCCGCCATCTCCAGACGATGGGGGCTGCGGTCGGTGACGATGATCGTGCCCGCACCCTTGAGCCGTGCGGCCAGCAGAGTCAACAGCCCGATGGTGCCCACGCCGACGATGGCCACCGTCTCCATCAGATGAATCGGCGTGATCTCCACCGCGTGGAGGGCCACCGAAAGCGGCTCCGCCATGGCGGCCTGTTGCCAGCCCAACGACTCTGGTTTGGCAAAGACCATCGACTCTTTGACGACCAGCCGATCGGCATAGGCGCCTGCGATGTCCACACCGAGCACATGGCGATCAGTGCAGATATTGGTCAGTCCTTTACGGCAGTTGATGCAGATGCCACACGCCTGAATTGGCGTGACAATGACCTCGTCTTCGGCTGCAAAACCGCCTACCTTTGCGCCGACAGCCGCCACCGTGCCGCTGAACTCATGGCCCATCACCATCGGCGGCTTGCGCCGGCCGGTCTTGCCGATAAAGCCGTGAACGTCAGAGCCACAGATGCCGACGGCGCGTACATCGATGAGCAGTTCATCTGCGGCGGGAACCGGATCATCGATCTGCTCCAAGGGCATGGTCCAAGGACCCTGATAGACTAGCGCTTTCATGGATTGCATCCTTTATTCAATAGATAGTCTGGTTTTGGAAGGCTCATCTCCATGATGCCATATATCTGATTGGGGGCCAATCAGACAGCTCTGTCGGGTGCATCGAGCGCTTCGAAGTGGCTGGCACAAAGGAGTAGTTTCGTCTTGCGGCAGAGGCTGCCCAAGAGGCTGCCCATTCGCCGTTTCATGTGCCGCACTTTGCGGGCCGGTGTGAAAGTGTGAGTTGGTAGGCTCCCTTCCGATTTGACGATGAATCCAAGATATGGTTTATTTAAGGCGCTCCAACAACAGGCCGTGAAAAACGATTTAATTTGCGATCCATTTCCACTTGGATCACGCATGGCCTGCAACCCAAACTGGTACAGGGAAAATTGCATGAACTCAACTGTGGAGGCGGCGGTCGCGCCTGTCTCAACCCCGGGGAGTGTTGACTCAATTCTGGATATCCGCAACCTCCACACCTCGTTTTTTCTGGAACGCGGCACGGTCCGCGCGGTGCGCGGCGTCAACTTGAGCCTGGGCAGACAGTCGACGTTGGGCGTAGTCGGCGAGAGCGGTTGTGGCAAGAGTGTCACTGCCATGTCGATCATGCGACTGATCAAGGATCCGCCCGGAAAGATCGTCGAGGGCGAAATCTGGTTTCAGCGCGAGATCGAGGGGCAAGCGGTGGATCTGACCTCTTTGAATCCGCGCGGAGCAGAAATCCGCTCGATACGCGGTGGTGAGATCGCCATGATCTTTCAGGAGCCGATGACTTCGCTCAACCCCTTGCATACTATCGGACGTCAGATTGCCGAGACGGTGATGTTGCACCAGCAAGTTGGTGAACACGAAGCGCTGGAGCGGGCCGAGGAGATGTTGACCAAGGTGCGCATCGCCGAACCTAGACAGCGAATCGGGGAGTATCCCCACCAGTTGAGCGGCGGCATGCGCCAACGTGCGATGATCGCGATGGCGCTCTCCTGCAACCCCTCGGTACTGATCGCAGATGAGCCAACCACCGCGCTGGATGTGACGGTCCAGGCGCAGATCCTCGACCTGATGCTGGCGCTCCAGGAAGAATTTCACTCCTCGATCATGATGATCACCCACAATCTGGGCGTGGTTTCACAGATCGCCGACCAGGTCGCTGTGATGTATCTGGGCAAAGTGGTGGAATATGCAGACAAGCGGACGCTCTTCAAAGAGCCGCTCCACCCATACACCGACGGGCTGCTCAAGTCTGTGCCGGTGCTGGGCCGCAAAGCCACCAAGTTGGTACCACTCGAAGGCATGGTCCCCAGCCCGACCGAGGAGATACAGGGATGTGCCTTTGCTTCCCGCTGTCCCCGCGTCATGCCGATCTGTCTGGAACAAGAGCCTGAGCTACGCGAAATTCAGCCAGGACATCTGGCGGCTTGTTGGCTGCATTAGCCTGCTGATAATTGAAAGCCCGGTCCCTGCGTATGTGCGTATCGACCGGGCTTTTGTGCCCCTTCTGCATTGGTTGTACACGACAGTTGCGTCTCTGATTGCATTGTCGAGTAGTGTGTCACCGGTTTATTCTTATTGTTCAACTGAAAGGATCTGATGTAATGAAGCAACACCGACGGTTGTTTAGTTTGTTGGCAATGGCGCTGATTGTGCTGCTGCTGGCTGCCTGCGGAGGCGGTGGCGCAGCAGACGCACCGGCTGCCGAAGAGGCGCCGGCAGCAGAGGCAGAAGCTGCTGCCCCGACTCAAGAGGCTGCCGCCGAAGCGCCCGCAGAAGAAGCCGCACCCTCTGAGCCGGGCAAGTATGGCGAGA
>JAAUPU010000685.1 GCA_012032975.1 Caldilineaceae bacterium
TCTCCGCCTCAACTTGGCCATAAGTGACGCCCGTCACCTATGGCCAATCCAAAATTAAAAGCATCCACGAAGCGCGCCTGGAAGGCAACCGCCCTTGGGGCGCGAAGGAACAGCAAGATTTGACCTGGTTCTTCGTGCAGCTTTGTGTAACTTCGTGACCCGTCGTGGATAGTTATTTTCCCGCAAGGGCCTATGGGGCGATACGTCGGTAATAGCGACCCGGTTCGTTTTCCATGATCAATTCATAGCGGCTTTCGATCTCATCTATGATCACCTGGCTGTAGTCGTGGGTGAATCGTTCCAGAATGACGTAGCGAGTTTGAGAGTCTCTCAGAGAGTCCAACAAGATTTCATCGGTAATGATGCCTGTCTCCATGCGCTTGCGGCTGACGACGGCAAGCTGCGGCACGACGGGCAGCCCCGCTTGAAACGCGTAGAACGGGCGATCCGTAAAGACGAACCCGGGCGCTTGCTCGCCATCGGCGCGCAGTTGATAGACTATCTCCCAGATGTAGAGCGGTCGATAGATCTTGCTCTGCTCGTCCAGCCGTTTTCCCAGAGGCGAGGGATAGAAATAGATTGCGGCACAGCCGATCAGCGCGGTGGCGATCAGCAAAGCCGCTCTGCGGTAGATGGTGGGCAAGCGCGCTGCATCCGCCAAATCGAGAAACGTCCTCGTCCAGGCGTCGACGCCAAACGCAGCCAGCCAGACCAGCGGGATGGTCAGCAAGGGAATGTGATGGTACCAGACGGGTTGATGGAAGATCAGGGCAACCAGCGCAGCCAGAAATAGCGTCAGGGGCAAGAGCAAAGAGCGCTGTCTCCGCCGCCATTGCCAGTACACGCCGATCAAGGCCAGCAAGACATAGACCGGCTGCTGCTTGATGAAATTGATCAAGAACCTCCGGTTTTCAACAGCGAATGAGGCCTGCCCCCGTGCCTGGGCGCCGAAATGGGTGCCAAGCAACATGCCGATATTCAATGCATTCATCGCGACTGCCAGGACGAGAAACCCGACCAAGACCGTGGCAAACCAGATGCCAGCCTCGATCAAGCGGCGCTTGGTCTCCAGCGTCTGGAAGCGACCGGATCCCCACAAAAAATGGATGCCGATCGCAGGCAAGAAGAGTACGACAAAATACTTGGTCTGTAGCGCGCAGGCCATGACGATGGCGGAAAGGAGTACCTGCCAGCGCCACGGCTTGCCGAGCAAAAGTATCGCAACAGAGAGCATGGCCAATGCCAGCAGCCGGCAACCGATCATCACCGCACCGCTCAGGCGCAGGTAGAATTCACTGATCACCAACAGCACGACAGCAAGCAGCGCAGCAAAGAGCGTGGTCGAGTCGCGCAGCGCCAGATAGAACGACCAGAGGAGCAATGCAGAGAACAATGCGATCAGCACACGCGCCGATTCGACCGATTGCCCCACCAGTTGGAACCAACGCAAGAGCGTCACGGTCAAGAAAGGCGGCTGGTCATTCCACACATCGGTATAGAGACCATACCCCTCGCTGAGGAGAAGGGTCTTCATGAGGTTGATGCCTTCGTCGTAGTCAAAGTCTGCGGCGAAGGAAAATGGATCCAGCCATGCCATCAAGCCAAGAAACGCGATGGGCACAGGGAGTCCACTCCGCCATAGCCACTGCCAAGCGATTGTCAAAACGTTGCGAAAGTGTACGGGATGGATTGTCATCGGAGTCTGAACAGATCGGGAGGTGTAACCGGTGACCGCCCTGGGGATGCCGTTATTGGCGGTCGCCAAGATCGCCCGGACGGCGACTTTGAAGCACCATGTAAACGCTGACCAACAGAACCCAGGCGGGGAAGACCAATACTGCCAAACTATTGAAGCCAATGCTGACCAGCAACAGCAGCGCAAGGAGATAGGTGATCAGGGTCAGCCAGCGCGGCATAACTTGCGTGCGGGTCCAGATGGTGCCCAGGATCAGCATCAACATGCCGGCCATGCGCACCGCGTAGATGTTGTTAAAGGTCTGGGAAATCGAGAGGAGTATGGGGACGGCCGCCACGCCTGCAAAGCGCTCTGGATCCGCGGCGTAGACCACCATCACACCCCCCGCAGACGCGGATGCAGCAAAGGTCATGGCCAGGTAGAGCAGACCGCTGCCGAGGAAGAGCGTGGAGAAGAACTGATCTTCCAGATGGCCGAGCCGTTCGCGCATGACGCCCAGAAACCAGAGGAACGCGATGCCGGCAAAGGGGACCAGGCTAAAGGCCAATCCAATCTGTCTCGACCGCGTGAGAATCCATGCATCCGGGTCAGATACGGCGTCAGGCGCGGAAAGCTGTATCAGGAGGATGCTTGCGCCGTAGAGAATCGCAAATGCGATCCCGGCGGCGGCCGCCGCGCGCGGCGTGTGCAGCCGTTGAGCGGTCAAAGATGGATCTGGCGCCTTCATGCAGTTCTCACTTTTGTTTGGGGGGCAGTCAAAATTGGTTGGAGTGACTTCGGTACGGGCACGAGGTGCGGCTGGGCGTTTCGTCTCTCTGGCCGCCTCGCGCCCCGACGCGTCAAATATACTGAAGCCAATTATAAACCAACAGTCTTGATCGCCCCATCCTGTGGGAAGGGGTCGGGAAGTGCCGGGTAAGCGAGGGTACTGATGACCCCTTCCCGCAAGAGGAAGATTAGCCGCCGCCATTCTCAATCTGATTCCGTTTGATGGTCAGTTGCCTCTGACGCGGTGCTCCGCCGCGCGGTCAACACCTTCAACACCTGGCCGGCGATGGTCGCCGTCACCGCGACCCTGACCGGGTCGGACGCTTGCACCGCGCTCGGCGACCTCACGATCGTCTCGGCGACGGCCACGAGCGACGAGGAGGACGACGCGCAGGGCGGCGGCGACGGCAAGACGACGGGCGACGTCGCCGGGCAGGACGGCTACACGACCCCGGTGAACGTCGCGGCCAGCCTCGCCTTCGACGGACGGGTGGGGGAGCGTACGCTCATTGCGGCTCCGCTCTACCATGCGGCGGCGGCCATCACCAGCTTCGTGTCGATCCAGTCCGCTGGCGCCATCTTCGTGCAGGAGGATTTCGTGCCGGCCGACGCGGTGCGCGCGCTCTCGGAGGAGAAGATCGCCGTGGCGCTCCTGGTGCCCGCGATGATCCAGTTCTGTCTGGTCGGGGTGCCCGACGTCGCATCGCGCAGCTTCGAGCATCTGCGACTCGTGGCCTACGGGGCCTCTCCCATCGCGGAGCAGACGCT
>JAAUPU010000686.1 GCA_012032975.1 Caldilineaceae bacterium
GTCGTGGGGCTGGCCGGTCCAAAATCTGATCCATCTGGGTCTGGCGCATGGTCAGGTAAAGCTGGTTGAGTTGCTGCCACATATCCGAACTGATCTGCTCGCGGACCTGGCGGGCATTGTTGCGGGCCGATGCGATGCAGGCGACGACCGAATCGTTGTTGGAGGCGTCGAAGGTCAACATTTGGGTGACGTTGTGGTCGTTGAAGAGCTGGGTGTCTGCATAGATGGCCGCGTTGCGCGCCACAGTCACAGGCAGCACGCGCAGACAAAGGAGGATACGCTGCCAACTTCGACTGGCCAGGGTAGGCGGCTGATCCAATGTGAGGTTGAGGGTGAGGTCCACCACGCGCGCCGTATAGTCCGCACGCTCCAGATATTTGCTCATCCAATAGAGTTGATCGGCAACCCGCGAGAGCATCACCATGGGCGGGCCTCCGCAATCACGCGGCAGCAGAAACCCGTGATGGGGGGTGCCTGTACGGTTGCATGAACCACGCATTGCGCACCACACATCTCGTCCACATTCCATTCCATCGGCCGCGTGAATTTATTCATAGAGGACCCAGGTATCCTTGCCGCCCCACCCTGCGAAGAGTTGACTACCAGCGAACCGCGGCGCAACGCCACCCGCGTCAACCCGCCCGGCACGATGGTCACCTCCGAGCCATAGAGGATGAAGGGACGCAGATCGACGTGGCGAGGCGTCGACTGGTCGTCGACAAACAGGCTGCCCGCGAGAGGGTGATGGTTGGCTGGGCGATGTAGTTGCGCGGGTTGGCCAGGATCTGGCGACGGAATTCGTTGCGCTGGTTCGCGGTGCTGTGCGGACCGATCAACATGCCATATCCGCCCGATTCGCCGACCGCCTTGACGACCAGATGTTTGAGATTCTGCAATACGTAGGCGCGCGACTTTTCATCGTCCAGCAAGAAGGTCTCGATATTGGGCAGGATCGGCTCTTCGGCCAGGTAATAGCGGATGATGGCCGGCACGTAGGCATAGACCGCCTTGTCGTCGGCAACGCCGGTGCCGATGGCGTTGGCCAGCGTGACATTGCCGCTGCGATAGGCGTTGAAGAGACCGGGCACACCCAGGATCGAATCTGGATGAAAGATGAGCGGGTCGACGAAGTCATCGTCGATACGCCGATAGATCACGTCCACCTGTTGCAGGCCGGCGTGGTACGCATGTAGACCACGTTGTCGTGGACCAGCAGGTCGCGCCCCTCCACCAGGGGCGCACCCATCTGGCGCGCCAGCAATGTGTGCTCAAAATAGGCAGAGTTGAATGCGCCTGGCGTCAAGACGACCACCGTGGGTTCGCCAACGTGGGGCGGAGCAAGCGCCCGCATGGTTGCGTTGAGCGCCTGTTCGTAATAATCGATGGGGCGCACGCCGTAGTTGCGAAAGACCCGAGGGAACACATGCTTGGTCACCTGCCGGTTGGCCAGCATGTACGAGACGCCGCTGGGCACGCGCAGGTTGTCCTCCAGCACCGCAAAGTCGCCATTCTCCAGCCGGATCAGGTCGGTGCCAGTCACCGCGGTGTAGACGTTGTTGGGCACCTCGACGTTGCGCATCTCGCGGCGATAGTGGCGGCTGCTGTAGACAAGCTCGAAGGGCACCACGCCATCTTTGAGGATGCGTCCATCATGGTAGATGTCGTGAAGAAAAAGGTTGAGCGCGGTGATACGCTGTTTTAGCCCACGCTCAATGACGTCCCATTGCCGGGCTGTGATGATGCGCGGCAGCAGGTCGAAGGGGATGATGCGCTCGCCGCCATCCGCGCCGCCATCCTCAGAATAGACGGTGAAGGTGATGCCCTGATGCAGAAATGACTGGTTGGCCGCGTGTTGGCGCACCTGCAACTCGTCTGAACTGAGCGCAGTGAGCCGTCGATGCAACAGCCGGTAGTGTTCGCGCGGTTCGCCCTTGTCGTCGAACATCTCGTCGAACGCGCTGTCAAGCTCGTAATGGGCGAACGGGTGTAGCATGGTCGCCACCTGGTCGGCGACTTCAGTAGAAGGTCGAATCATCAAGATTGCTCCAAGAGGTTTAGGCTGCGCCATCTGCGCGCCCAGAGACACTATAGCACAGACCCGGTCTCGCTCGAAAGAGCAATTTGCCCAAAGAAATCGACGATGGCATCCGATATTTTGAACGATACAGGCGTTGGGATCACCGGCGAGAGACCCATTCGCCTAGATCTTGGACAGATCGCTGCATTGGTCTTCAAAGAGGCAGCGGGTTTTCTGCCGCCGCTCCACGGCGAGATCAAGCAGCGCACCGAGATCGACGATCTCTACAAGCCGCCACAGCACCCGGAGATCACGCGGGACCTATCTACACGACGGGCAGGCGACTACACTGACCGAGGCGATTCTTTTTCACGGCGGCGAAGCGCAATGGACACAATCCGGGTTTTCGGCGCTGGATGAGCGGGAGCAGGCCGCGATCATCGCGTTTTTGAACAATCTGGTTCTCTTCAAGGCAGAATAAATAGAGCAGGGGCGAACCGTCGGTCCGCCCCTGCTCGCGTCCAAATTCACACCCCCAGCAACCCGATCAAGCGCAGCGCCGCGGCAGTTCCTCACCGCGCAGCCCGGCCAGCAAGTTGTCCACCGAAAGCTGGGCCATGTTGCGCCGCGTGCGCCGGGCCGCACTGCCAAGGTGGGGCAGGATCACCACATTGTCCATGCTCAACAACGGGTGATCGCGGGGCAGCGGCTCCGGCTCGGTCACGTCCAGGGCCGCGCCGGCGATCCAGTTCTCGGCCAGCGCCTCGACCAGCGCGTCGTGGTCGACGACACCGCCGCGCGCCACGTTGACCAGGATTGAGGTCGGTTTCATCATCCGGAGCTGCTCGCGACCGATCATGTGGTACGTTTCAGGCGTCATCGGCACATTGAGCGTCACAAAGTCAGCCTCGCGCAGCAAGTCGTCCAAGATGGCATAGGCGACGCCCAGCTTCTTCTCGCTCTCCAGGTCGCGGTTGCGGTTGTGGTAGAGCACCTTCATGTCGAAGCCGCTGGCGCGGCGTGCCACTTCCCGCCCGATGTTGCCCATGCCGACAATACCTAGGGTTGATTCAAAGACATCATACCCGTGGAGAATGTTGGGATCATACGCGGTGAATTCCGGGCTGCGCGCATAGCGGTCGCCGACGATCATGTTGCGGGCTGCGGCCAGGATCAGCGCAAAGGTCGTGTCTGCCGTCGCGCCATCGACCA
>JAAUPU010000687.1 GCA_012032975.1 Caldilineaceae bacterium
CACCCTGATCGACGATTTCCGCACGCGCGACGAGGCTTTCGAAGGCAAGGACATCCTCGACCTCGTCACCCCCGCCGATGCCAAGGCCTGGGTCGCGCGGGCGCTCGCTGCGGGCCGCGTGGTCGAGGCTGACATAGCCAGCATCGACGGCAGCGCGCGTCGCTCCGTCATGTGGCCCAAGGATCTCGAAACGCTCGAAAACCTGCCGCAGTCGACGCCGCGTGTCCGCATCTTGTCGCCCTTCGACCCGGCGTTGCGCAGCGCCTTCCGCGCCGAGTTGGACGCGGCGGATTTCTTTACGCTGGCCGGGATGGCGTGATTTTGACAAGATGACGGGATGACAAGGTGGCAGGATGACAAGGTGACAGGGTGATCGTCTTCATCTCGTCATCCCAGCATCCCGTCATCCCAGCATCCTGTCATCCCAGCATCCTGTCATCCCGTCATCCCAGCAAGATCAACCCTCATGGATCACAACGACATCACCAAACAAGGACGACGATGAAGACACGAATCGGCTTGATCGGCTGTGGCAGGATCGGCGAGGCGCACGCCGAGGGCTATCGACTGGCGCCGGAGTTGTGCCAGGTGACGGTCTGCTGCGACGAATGGAGCCTGGAGCAGGCGCAGCGGGTGGCCGGCCGTTTTCCCGGCGCCGCGGCTGTGGACGACTGGCGCGCGGTCATCGAGCGGGATGATGTGGACGCAGTGGACATCTGCATGCCCAACCACATGCACCACGAGATCGCGCTGGCCGCGGCGGCCGCGGGCAAACATGCCATTGTCGAAAAGCCCTTTGGCCTGACCCTGGCCGAAGCGCGCGAGATGGTGGACGCCTCCGACCGCGCGGGCAAGATCTTGATGGCGGCCCAGAACCAGCGCTTCATGGCCGAGCATATGGCGGTCAAGAAATGGTTGGATCAAGGCGTGATCGGTCGCGTGGTCGCGGTGCGTTTCGACTGCAACCAGTTTCTGGCCAAGATGTATCCCGAAGGCAGTTGGATGTTCTCCAAGGCCAAGACCGGCGGCGGCATGGTCATCACCACCGCGATCCACAAGCTGGACCTGATGCGCCACTTCTTTGGCGAAATCAAGCAGGTCTCTTCCTTCCAGGCGCGCACCGGCCTCAACCACAACATGGACAACGAAGATGTGGCCGCGATCATCCTGGAATTCGAGAACGGCATCATCGGCGAGGGCTTCTATCTATTCGCCGCACACAAGACGCCATCCCACCCCCACCACGAACTGACCATCATCTACGGCGAAAAGGGCGTGATCCACAATGTGATGGGCTGGCACATCTACAGCACCGACGTACCCGAATACAGCGGCGGATTGACCCGCGTCGATCTGCCCCAGGATCCCTACCGGGATTCCATCGTGCGGGAGGTTCGTCATTATCTGGAGTGCATCCGCGACAACGTGGAGCCGCTCACCTCTGGCCGCGACAACCTGGGCACCATGGCCGTGATCGATGCCATCTATCAGGCAGCGGAGACAAACAGCGTGGTCATGGTGGACCATTCGTAATTCTGGTGCGTAGAACGGGGTGCGCACATCGGTCCACGCACCACGTTCTACGCACCACCAGGCATATCCGCGCAGACAAGCCAATCAGACGCAACGTCTGCAAACGTACAAAGGGAGAAAAACCAATGTCTCGTTCCATAAGCTTTGAACTGACCGACAAGGTCATGATTGTCACCGGCGCCGGCAAAGGCATCGGCAAGGCGATTGCCCTGGTCGCGGCCGAATATGGCGCGGATCTGGCGCTGGGCAGCCGCACCGTCGCCGAGTGTGAAGCCGTGGCGGCCGAATGTCGCAGCCTGGGCCGTCGCGCCGAGGCGTGGGAGCTGGATGTCTCCAGCGTGGAGAGCATCAACGCCTTCGTGGAGAAGACCGTCGCCACCTTTGGCCGTGTCGATGTGCTGGTCAACAACGCCGGCTACAACACGCCCAAGCCCGCGCTCGACTACACCGAAGCCGAGTTCGACTTCATCTCCGATGTCAACTTCAAAGGCGCGTTCTTCATGTCCACCGCGGTGCGCGCACCATGATCGAGCGCGAGATCGCCGGCAGCATCATCACCATCAGCTCCCAGGTCGGCGTGGTCGGCGGGCCGCTGCGCGCCATCTACGCCTCGGCCAAGGCGCGGTCGGCCAGATGACCGCTCGCTGGCTGCGGAATGGGCCGCCAACCAGATCACCGTCAACGCGGTCGCGCCCACCTTCACACGCACGCCGTTGCTGGAGAAAGCGCTGGAAAATCCCGAGTTCGCCAAGAATCTGCAGAAGGTGCCCATGGGCCGCATCGCCGAGCCAGAAGAGATGGCCGCGGCGGTGGTCTATCTCGCCTCCGACGCGCGCGCATGGTCACCGGCCAGGTGCTCTGCGTGGATGGTGGGTTTACGGCGGTGTAGGTTCGTTGAGGGCTGCTCCCGGCATGTGCAACGGAAAATTAGTGTACACCCAGTCGCCTGTGCCGGGAACGCACGGATGCGGTCAACAATCGGATAATGTCTCCATTCCGGTGTTCGCGCCGTCTCTTGTAGGATAATGATAGTTAGGGCACTGGCATTTGGGAGAGTTGGCCTCATCGCTAGATGTTGTCATCACCTACAGACAGTTGAAGAAATTGCCAAATGAATCGATGAAGATTGATATTCTTGCACCGGATGCAGCAATCCATAGCGAAGCGATTTATCAACTGATAGATAAAGAATGGCCCGGCAGCAGCGAGAGGTGTCGGCTGGGCCGAATCGCTCACAGCCATCTTGACTGGCAAACTTCTCGGATAGGCTTGCTGGATGGCAGAGTCATCTCATATTGGGGTGTGTATGATTTGCAAATGCAGGTTGGTGCTGCAAGGTTGAGAACTGCAGGTGTGAACCTGCCTGTCACTCATCCAGAATACAGAGATATGGATTCATGCCTCAAGTCGTTGCAAGCTCTTTGCAGTCGGTGCGGGCATCGGGATATTGCTTGGCAATCGCGGCGATCACCTTGGCTCCAATCGCGGTCGCGGCGCCCGGCGTGTCTTCGGCCCCATCGGGCAAAGCGACGCGGACCGAGACCTGATTGGGCGCGCCGAATTCCTGCACCACTGGCTCGCCATAGCCCAGCCCGCCGACCAGCTCGCGCAAGCTGGGAATTGGCGCGGTCTTGCGCTCGGTGAAGGTCATGCGCACTTCCTGACCGCCAGCGAAATCGACCCCGAAATTGAGGC
>JAAUPU010000688.1 GCA_012032975.1 Caldilineaceae bacterium
GGTAGACTGAACACGCCGACGACCGCCGCGAGCACGCAGGCCCATTGCACGAACGTCAGACGTCTCGCCGTAGGTGAAACGCCAAGCAGGGCGACCCACACGGGCATGGTGTGGTAAATCGCCGTCGCGTCGGACACCGGCAGGTGCGTGAGCGCGTAGAAGTTGCCGATCATGCCGAGGCTGCCCGCGCCGGCGCGCACCCACATGCCCGCCTTGCTGCGGTTGACGACCAGGAAGAGCAGCACGGCGACCGCAACGCCAATGGCGATGAGCAACAACCGGTAGGCCGGATAGGTGATGCCCAGCAAGGGAAGTTCGACGGGGCCGCGAAAGAGCGCAGGGGTGTTGAGCAAGACCGGCTGCGGACCCCAGCCCAGTCTCACCACGTCATTGCTGATCAGGATCAACGCAAAAGTAGCGAGTACCTGGGTGAGGTGATCGCGGGTGTAGAGACGGCGCATGATGATGAATTCGAGCAGCAGGCCAGCAGCGCGGTGACTGCCATGCCGCCCACGACGCCGACGAGAAACGAACCGCTCTGCGCGGTCAGCGAGGCCGCGAAAAAAGCGCCGAACATATAGAGCGCGCCGTGGGCCAAGTTGATCATGTCCATGATGCCAAAAATCAGCGTCAGCCCCGATGCAATGAGAAAGAGCATCAAGCCAAGCTGAACGCCATTGAGGAGTTGGGCGAAGAAAAATTGGTAGAATTGAGAGGAAGACACAGTGGATTAGAGGCGCTTGAGTTGTCAGGATGAAAACGTAGTGGCGTGGTGCGCGCA
The DNA here is from genome assembly GCA_012032975.1 of Caldilineaceae bacterium. The sequence continues at coordinate 782 of JAAUPU010000688.1, forward strand.
ACAAGGTGGCGCACCACGCACTACGTTTCACGCCAACCTATTCCATCGCGCACGCTTCGGCGTAGGCGTCGGCGTGGTCTTCGAAGATAGTGCCTACCGTCGTGTTGACCAGAGCACCATCATCTCCGCGCACAACCTGGCGCAGGTAGTAATCCTGAATGGGATAGTGGTTGGTGTTGAAGACAAAGTCACCGCGCACGGAGGCAAAGTCGGCGCCTGGATCGCGGCGGCGACGGCCTCCGCATCGCTCAGATCGCCGCCGACGGCATAAACCGCCGACGCGATCAGCAGGGCCGCGTCATAGCCTTGGGAGGCATAGAGCGTCGGGATGCGGTCGTAGTCGGCCTCGAAGTCGGCGATAAAGCGGGCGTTGGCCTCGTTGTCCAGGTCCAGCGTCCAGTGGGAACTGTTGAATAGATTCTCGGTTGCATCGCCCACCGCGTTGATGACATCCTGGTCCGCACCGAAGCCGGGCAGATAGAGCGGAATCTCGTCGATGAGTCCTGACTCGGCATACTGCTTGATGAAGTTGATGCCCATGCCGCCGGGCTGGAAGGTGAAGACGGCATCGGGCGCAGCCGCACGGATCAACTCCATCTCCACCGCGAAGTCCAGTTGGCCCAATTGGGTGTAGAGTTCATCGGCCAGACCGCCCGTGTAGTAGCGCTTGAAGCCGGCGAGGGCATCCTGGCCAGCCGGATAGTCTGGAGCCAGAATGAAGACGTTGTCGTACCCTTGATCGGCCACATATTGCCCCATGGCCTCATGCAGGTTGTCGTTCTGCCAGGCGACGTTGAAGAAATAGGGGTTACAGCTTTCGCCCGCCAACTGGGATGGCCCCGCATTGGGGCTGATGTACAAGGTCTCGGCATCGAAGACCGTGTCGGCGACCGCCAGCAAAATATTGGAAAAGATGATGCCGGTGAGAAAATCGACCTCGTCGCGCTGAAGCATCTCTTCTATGGCCTGTTTGGCGACATCGGGATCTTGCTGATCGTCCTTCTCGATCACCTCGATCGCGGCCAGGTCGGGCATATCCGCCGCGGCATGTTTCAGGCCGAGCTGGAAGCCGTCGCGCACTTCAACGCCAAGTGCACTCGCCGGACCGGAGAGTGTGCTGATCAGTCCGATTTTGACGGCTGTGTCGTCGGCAGCCGCATCGCTCTCGGTAGTTGCGGCCTCATCGCTGCTTTCCACCGCGGGGGCGCTGGCAGGTGCAGCAGTACACGCCGCCATCAGCAACAGAACGAGCAACGAGGCCAACCAGATACGGATGCTTTTCATGGTCTTTGTCTCCTTGTGGTTTGGTGTGGATGGAAGATGGGAGGGTTTCCTGCACGGGTGGCCGGTGCGAACGTTTCCGCGTAGACCCAGTTCGCAGAGCAAGCAGCGCGCAAAGGCACATGCCAACAACGACTCTCACGACAGAAGAAGCATAGTGCAGTCGAGCCGATTTTCCAAACAGCGCGCGTCAGGCGGGCGCCTCCTGGCATGGGGCCACTTCCCGGAAGGGGTCGTCCTATTTCTGAAAAGACCCCTGCGGATTCAGCGGTTTGACAAGGGCATTGTGTGGCGATACCCTTAGATGGTCCGTTCAAAATATCCGACCAACAACCTGGAGGAAGCATGGCTCAATTTAGCGGCGCGTGGCCCGCATTGGTTACGCCCTTTACCGAGGCTGGCGAGGTCAATGCGCCGGTCTTGCGTCGTCTGCTCGACTATCTGATCGACCGGGGCATCGGCGGCTTCTATGTCAATGGCAGCACCGGCGAAGGCATCTACATGACCGTAGCCCAGCGTAAGTTGGCGCTGGAAACCGCAGTGGATAAGGTCGCGGGTCGTGTGCCGGTCATCGCGCATGTGGGTGCGGTGGCGACGCCCGATGCGACCGAACTGGCCGCCCACGCCCAGCAAGCGGGAGCCGATGGCGTGGCCAGCATCTTGCCGCCGCTGTACGCACACCCCGACAGCCTCTTCGACTACTATGCCAGCTTGAGCAAGGCCGCGCCCGATATTCCCCTCTTCACCTACATCTTCGGCGGCGGGCTGGATGCGGTGGCGCTGATGCAAAAGCTGATGGCGATCGATACCGTGGCTGGCAGCAAGTACACCGGTCCCAACATGTACGAATTCCGCCAGATTGTTGAATTGCGCAACGACGATGGGTGGACCATCTTTTCGGGCATGGATGAGCAATGTCTCTTTGCGGCCATGTTTGGCGCAAGCGGCAACATTGGCACCACGCTCAACTACATCCCCAGCGTCTATCGCGAGATCCACGCCGCGGTGGGGCGTGGCGATATGGCCGAGGGTGTGCGGCTGCAACTGCGCGCCAACGAGATCACGCGCATTCTCTTCAACTACGGCTTTCCCGGCGCGCTCAAGGAGGTGATGGGCATGCTCGGCTTCGACTGCGGCCAGCCGCGTCTGCCCAACCGCCTC
>JAAUPU010000689.1 GCA_012032975.1 Caldilineaceae bacterium
CTCGCCGCCCGCAGACCCACGACGTTGGCGGCAGCACCGGCCAAAGCCACGGCGATGCCTGCGCCGATGCCGCTGCCGCCCCCGGTGACGATGGCCGTTTGTCCGCGTAGTGTTGTCATTGTTTGTTCCTATCGCTTGATTCCCGGAATCGGCCAGCATGTTTTGAAGATGCCGAGATGGTCGTGGCCGATTCGCGGGATCACAAATCCGCCACGTGATACCGCTCACAGTCTCCGTTTGTTATACTAACATAGAATCAGACCGCGGATCACAATGACCCGCCGCCATCAAACTATATCGAGGAGCCGATCGCGTGGACTATCCTTCTATCACCCTCTATGGCGCACACTGGTGCCCCGATTGTCGCCGCAGCAAGCGCTTTCTCGGCGAACACCAGATTCCCTACGAGTGGGTGGATATCGAACAGGACGGCGAGGCTGAGCAATTTGTCATCGGAATCAATGACGGCAAGCGCATCATTCCGACCCTGCTCTTCGAAGACGGCTCAACCCTGGTTGAACCTTCCAACGCGGCATTGGCCGAGAAGTTGGGGTTGAAGATCACGGCCAAGAACAGTTTCTACCCAGCCATCGTGGTCGGCGGTGGACCAGCTGGCCTGACCGCGGCGCTCTATCTGGCGCGCGAGGGCTACGAGACGCTGGTCATCGAACGCGCGGCTCCAGGTGGACAGGCGGCCGGCACCGAAAGACTCGACAACATGCCCGGCTTTCCCGACGGCGTCGCCGGCATTGAGTTTGCCCAACGGCTGCGTCAACAGGCCGAACGTTTTGGCGTCGAGCTTTTGCAGGCCCAAGATGTGGTCGGCATCCACTCCAAAGGCAACTATCACAGCGTTGCGACCAGCACCGGCGCTTCCTATGGGTGCAGCGTTCTGCTGATTGCCACCGGCAGCCGCTATCGCAAACTCAACGTGCCCGGCGAGCGCAACTATCTCGGTGCGGGCATCCATTTTTGTGCCACCTGCGACGGACCATTCTACAAAGGCAAGCGTGTGGCCGTCATCGGCGGCGGCAACTCGGCAGCCGAAGAAAGCAGGTTGCTGACCAAATTTGCCGACAGTGTGACGCTGCTGGTACGCAGTGGCGAACTAAAGGCGAGCCAGGTCGCCAGAGACGCAGTACTCAACGACCCCAAGATCGACCTTCGTTGGCATACCGAGGTCAAGGGATTCCGGGGCGAGCAGGGCAAGCTAACCCGTCTGGTCTTGGCGAACGGTCAGAACGGGGAAGAGACCGAAGAACCCTTTGACGGTGCGTTTGTCTTCATCGGGCTGGAACCCAACACCAGGCTTCTGAAGGATTCCAACGTGGCGCTGGATGAGTGGGGTTTCATCGTCACCGGCCACGACCTGGTGCATCACGGCAATCGGCCACGAGGCTACGAAAGCCGCGATCCGTCGTTGCTGGAGACCAGTGTGCCTGGAATTTTTGCGGCCGGCGATGCGCGCGATGGCAGCACCAAGCAGGTCGCCTCGGCCACCGGCGAAGGCGCAACCGCTGCGCTCTTGATGCGCGAATACCTGAAAACTGTCTGAGTGAGGCTTTGCAACAATGCCAAGAATTTCAAGAATGACCACGAATCCACAATAAAAAGCATCCACGAAGGACGCGAAGAAACACCGTGACACAAGCTGTTTCTTCGTGAAACTTCGTGTGACTTGATGGACAGTCATTTTTTGGCAATGGTCTAAGCCTGTGTAATTCGTGTCGGGAGAATCTGGGAGGAAGTCGGAGAAGGTCATGTCAATCCAACCATCATCGAATCGTACACCCTGGATCGGCGTGACGACTCGCCACGGCAGCCAGGAATGGATCGAGAAAAACAGCCGCAACTATCTGAATACACTTGCCGAGTATGGCGCATTGGCGATCATGCTGGCGCCGGATGCACCCGCCCGTCTGCCCGATGGCGTCAGCTTTACACCAGACGCCGAAGGGCGATTGCCCGATGAAATACTCAGCCATCTGGATGGCCTGATCCTCTCTGGCGGCGGCGACGTGGACCCTATCTATTTTGGCGAAGAGCTAAACGGTGCAATCCCCGATCACATCGACCGGCGTCGCGATGAGTTGGAGCTTCACCTGGCCCGCGCCAGCCTGGAAGCCGACCTGCCGCTCTTTGGCATCTGTCGTGGCTGCCAGGTACTCAATGTGGCCGCGGGCGGCGGTATGATCCAGCATTTCGACGGCCACCGTTCGCCCAAAGAGGCGACTGCTTTTCATGATGTGACTCTGTGCGCAGGGAGTGGCTTCAGAAGCTGATCGGCGCCGACCAGCTGAGGGTCAACACCTTTCATCACCCAGGGGCTTGGATGCCACCACGCTCGCGCCCAGCTTCAGCGCTTCCGCGCTGGCAGCGCCAGACGCCTGGCTGGTCGAGGCCTACGAAAGCCCAGATCATGGCTGGGTCTACGGCGTACAGTGGCACCCGGAACGGATCTTCGAGTTGCCCGAAGGGCATCGACGTCTGTGGGAGAGTTTTTTGACCGCCTGTCGAGCGCGCGCCGGGCGCCTATTCGCGACGTCTTGATGCTGCCGGTCAGCACTCTGAACTGAACAAGACAACAAGGGTCTACTGTCGAAATGATAAATGAAACTCTGGAATCGTATCTTGCCAGCATAGCTCGTCACGCGCCCACGCTCGTCATCGACTCGGCGCGGCTCAATCAGGACGGCATGGCCAACGACGTGGTGATTGTCAACGAGGCGTTGGTCTTTCGTTTCTCCAAGACGGCCGACGCCAAAGGGCAAGTCGAACCCGAGATTCGCCTGCTCGAACTGGTGCGCCAGCACGTGACACTGGCAACGCCGGTCGTCGAGGAACAGACCGAAGAGTACGTACTCTATCGCTTGCTGGACGGCAGACCGCTCTACCGCCACGAACTGCTTCGATGGGATGAACCGGCGCAGCAACGATGTCTCGAAGATCTGGCGATCTTCCTGCAAGAACTCCACGCGATACCCCTTGAGGATGTCCCGCTGACGCCCTGGGCGCAAACCCAGTTAGAGGGCCGCCATCAGCGATACCTGGCCAAACTCGCGGAAATTGAAACCGTCATCTTTCCGCTCCTCTGGGCCGATCAGAAGGCGTGGGTCTATGATCTCTTCGCACCGCTACAAAGCGGCGCACTGGATCTCGACGCATATCGCCCCGTTTTCATCCACCGCGACCTTGCCTCCTACCACATCCTGTATGATCC
>JAAUPU010000690.1 GCA_012032975.1 Caldilineaceae bacterium
TCAGCTCCCGTTCGGAAGGGAGCTGGGCGCCAGGGGTCAGTTCATCCCGTTCGATCTGGCCGCGGATGAACTCTGCCAACTGGAAGTAGAGTGGGACAGGGCTGTTTTTGCTCAGCATTTTGGATGGGAGGCGGGCAACTGCAATCTGTCAGTTCCTGTATAGAGGTCTATACCGCAATAGAGGCAAGTATAGCCGGTCATTGCGATATCTCAAAACGACGCGAATTAAACCCTGAGTTTGCGATTGCGCTGATCTAGGAATCTCTGGGGTGTGACTATTGAGATTCCTCGAAAGGGGTGAAGCACCAACAGATCACTGTCACCGCTGATGATAGATGTGGCATTGCCACTGAGTCCAAGCTCTAGAAACTTATTGTCTCTATTGTCCCGGCATGCGGCAACAACAACAGACACTTCAGCGAGTTCGGCATCTCGCACGAACGCTGCCAAGAAGCTTAGCCGATCACCCGCATGAAGGTATCTATCGAATTTGGCCGACGCAATACCTCATCAAGCTCGTCGATCGTGGACACAGATGCTAATGCGGTCCCCTGCGCAAATGCAAGATCAACGGCTTGACGCGGGGTCGAACGCGGTAGCAACAATGCGCTGACCAATACACTGGTGTCAAATACGAAGACGGTGCTACTCTTCACCAAGAAGTTGATCCAAGAGTTCTGAGGTCAAGCCACGCTCCTCCGCTTTTGCGCCGACTTCATCCATGATGTCACAAAGTGAGTTGTCGGATAACCCGGCAAGCTCGCGAAGTCGCAGCCGAAGCAGAAGTTGGATTTTCCTTTGGGCTTCGCTCGAGGTCTCGTTGTAGACACGGGCAGTTTCGGTGTCGACCGGGATTGTGATCATCGCGTCAATCATCACTTTGCTCTTCTCCAAACTACTCTCTAGACTACACGCTTGCGTCTGATAGAATTCGATGACCGGCCTTATTCAAAAGAGCCTGCAAAGAGTGTGTCAATGGTATCATGCCGCCGGACCACCGGCAACATTGTGTGAAATTGAGGGCGCCTCCCAGAATTGGGGCGACTTCCCGGGAAGTCCACCCAAATTTGGGATTGACCCTGAAATTGCCAACTTTGCGTTCAGACTCCAGGCAAAACTTAAGCCCACCGACCATTGAGTAGCTTGTTTCGCGGCGTTGACAACATCCCACGTCGCTCCTATAATCGTGCGACATGGCGCATCCTGGGATGCGCCGATGCGTTTTTGCCCCCCCCCAGACGCTTGTCCATCCAGCGCCAGCCAATCGACGTTAGCAGAGGCAGTGATGAGAGAGATCGACATCCAAAAAGTCCAGGGGGCCGTGGCCGAGCATAGAGAGGCGATCCTCACGTTTTTGCGCGAGCTCGTGGCGATCCCTTCCATGGATTCGCAGATCGGTCCGGTGGGAGAGCGCGCCCAGGCAGAAATGCTCAAACTGGGCTTCGACGAGGTCTGGTTCGATAGCATGGGCAACACAGTCGGTCGTATCGGCAACGGGCCGCGCGTCCTGCTTTACGACAGCCACATCGACACGGTCGGAATCGGCGACCCAGCCGAATGGCGGTGGGATCCATTCGAGGGCAAGATCGAGGGTGGGCGCTTTTTTGCGCGCGGTGCATGTGACGAAAAAGGCAGCACGCCGGGTATGATATACGGGTTGGCTATCGCCCGTCGTTTGGGCCTGTTGGATGGTTGGACCGCCTATTATTTTGGCAACATGGAAGAGTGGTGCGACGGCATCGCCTGCCATGCGCTGGTCGAGCATGAAGGCATCCGCCCAGACTTCGTCGTCATCGGCGAGCCGACCAAGATGCAAGTCTATCGCGGGCACAAGGGCCGCGTCGAGATGCAGGTGGTGGCCAAAGGACGCAGCGCACACGCGGCCAGCAACCACCTGGGCGACAACGCGGTCTACAAGGTATTGCCCATCATCGACGGCATCCGCCAGCTTGAGCCAGAACTTGGCGATGATCCATTCCTGGGGCATGGCAAGATCACAGTCACCGATGTCAAAGTCGAGACACCGAGCATCAACGCCGTCCCCAATCGCTGCACCCTCTTCATCGACCGGCGGCTCACCTTTGGCGAAAGCGCCGAAGCGGCCATTCAACAGGTAGCCGATCTAATACCGGAAAGCCAACTTGCATCCGGCGCCATCACCGTTGAGATGCTCCACTATGACGAACCTAGCTACACTGGTTTCGTCTTTCCTGTCGACAAGTACTTCCCCGCCTGGGCGCTGGAGGAGAACCATCCGCTGGTGCAGGCCGGGCTGCGCACCGCAGAGGCAATCGGCCTGCCCGCGCATCCGGCGGGCAAGTGGAACTTTAGCACCAATGGCATCTACTGGATGGGCAAAGCGGACATTCCATCGATTGGCTTTGGCCCAGGCGAGGAGGAGACGGCGCATACCGTCAATGACAGCGTATTGCTCGACGATGTCGTCAAGGCCGCTGAATTCTACGCGCTGTTGCCCGCGCTGATCGATGAGCACCCACATGCGTAGCGCACAGAGCAACGCCGTGGACGTATCCGCCGAATCTACCGAAGACGCCGCGCCCGCCAGGTCGCGCATCGCCGTGATCGCCATCGGCGGCAATTCGCTGATCAAGGACAACCAACATCCCGAAGTCGAGCATCAATGGGATGCTGTGCGCGAAACCGCGGGCCACATTGCCACCATGATCGAGGCTGGCTGGACCGCCGTTGTCACCCACGGCAATGGACCACAGGTTGGCTTCATTCTGCGGCGCAACGAGATTGCCGCGGCTCAAGTCCATCAGACGCCCATCGACGTCATCGTGGCCGACACCCAGGGCAGCATCGGCTATATGTTGCAGCAAGCACTGAGCAACGAGTTCTATCAACGCAAGCTTGCCCGCCAGTGCATTACCATCGTCACCCAAGTCCGCGTCGATCCTGACGATCCGGCCTTTCATCACCCCAGCAAACCGATTGGCTCGTTTTTGGATGAAACCACGGCGCGCCAATTTGAGGCCCAAGGCTGGACCGTCGTGGAAGATGCGGGTCGCGGGTGGCGTCGGGTCATCGCATCGCCCCAGCCAGCGGAAATCATGGAGGAAGGGGCCATTGCCCAGGCCATCGACGCAGGTTGGACCGTCATCGCAGTGGGCGGAGGCGGACGTCCCTGTGGTGCGCAACAGCAGCGGCGAACTGCGCGGCATAGCGGCGGTCATCGACAAAGATCTGGCCAGCAG
>JAAUPU010000044.1 GCA_012032975.1 Caldilineaceae bacterium
GACATTGTCGCCAAAGGTTCCCGCGGCCAACCAGCCCTCGCCCCCGCGCGAGCCAAGCAGGAGCAGGCTCTCGCCGCCGGCCAGCTCACGCAGAAAGGCGCGCAGCGCCTGCTGCTCTCCTTCGGCCAGCGTGTTCTTGATGGCCAGATGCGTGCCCCGGATCGACTCCAGGTTGTCCAGGATCAGCAGGTGGCGGGTGGCGCGCAGCAGCGCTGCCAGCGTCTCCTGTTGCACATCGGGGCTGGCGGGCTGGAAGTAGCGTAGATAGTCCACCTCGCCCATCAGCCGCCGGGCCATCTCGTCCATGATCTGCTGGCGGTTCCAGGCCCGCGCATCCCAGCCAAAATAGAAGACCTGCTCCACAAAATGGGTGCTCTGCCACCAGGCCGCCACATGGTGGAGAAGAGCAGTCTTGCCCGCGCCGCCCATGCCGCGCAGCAGGAGGATGTTGCCCCGGGTCAGCAGCATCTTCTCCAGCCGCAGGATGTCCAGGTCGCGGCCCAGGAAGGCGTAGGTCAGGTCGGGTTCGCGATAGCGGGCGGCGCGGCGCCCGAAGAATTCAGCGTGTTCGGCCTCGGTAAAGGCGCGCGTGCGCAACTGCTGGGGCTGGTTTTCGTAGACCACCGGCAGCAGCCAATCCTCCAGGTCGATCTGCTGGCGATAGGCGGCGCGGCGGCTCTTGACATTGTAGAGTTCGCGGCGGGCGTGGCGGATCGCCTCGCCCAGTTCCCGACCGGCGAAGAGCTCGCGGTAGAGATGGTCCATCAGCCGCTCGGCGGCCGAGACGGTGACCGAGTAGCGCATGGCCAGCACCATCTGTGCGCCCGCCTCCATCAGGCGGCCCGCCAGCGTCGTCTCCTGCTCCAGATGGCGAGCCTCGTCGCCGGCCTCCTGGCCCTTCTCTGCGCCCTCTGGGTCACCGTCGCTGCGCACAGCCGCGGCCTTGGCCGACTGGCAGGCGTTGAGGATGACGATGGGGATCTGGTGCGTTTGCAGCAGCGCAGCCAGCTCGCCCGCCTCGACCTGGTCGGCCTTGCCGGTCGTGTCGCTCTCCAGAAAAAGATAGGCGCGCTCGCCGGGGTACTGCTGGATGTCGTCCCGACCATAGCGGTCGGAGAAGAAGACGCGACCCAGTTCGGAGCCGCGCAAAACGCTCGCATAGCTCATCAGCGAGCCGTGGGTGTCGAAATGAATGACGTGGTAGTAGCCGCTTGGCCGGCCCTTCAGATGGTTGAGCAACGATTCGTAGGTGGCGGGGCGCAGGATGTCCACCTGCACCGGCAAGCGCGAACGGCGCAGCGATTCGACCAGCGGGCGCGAGATGGTGCGATAGCCCACGTCGCGCACCTCCGACGGCCGCGCCGTCACGACCAGCACGTTGAGGGTGGGCGACTCGGCCAGCACGCTTTCCAGCGTTCGGGGCGTCACGTTGCGGCGCACAAAGGGGGCGTGGACCGAGAGCGGCGCGTCGATCTCCGGGTCTTTGAGCGCCTCCCAGAACCAGCCGTGGAAGTCGGGCGAACCGGCAATCTCAAAGAGCAGGCTGTCCACACCTTTTTGGCGCGCCCGGTCATAGGCGGCATAGGCCTTGCGGTCGGCGAAGAGCTGCTCGAAGAGCGCCTCGCCATAGGCGCGGACGCTCGCCGCAGCCTCGCGCGCCAGCTCGCCGCGGGTAAAGGGGAAGCTCAGCCACTCCTCGAAGTACCATTCCAGCCGCGCCTCGTCGGCATCGCTGAAGGGGTTGCGCAGCGTGACCGGATACTCCAGGCCGTCGATCACGACCACCGGACCGTCATGCCGGACACCCCGTTCCTGGATGCGAATCGTTGTCGTTGAGGTCATGGGGTCTGGACCTTTCTGAGTAGCTGTCGTATCGATTGCCCAAGCAAACTTATCACTGACAACGTGACACGCTGAGGGATGTCTGAGCGTGCACCGTCACCTTGTCACCCTGTCACCCTGTCACCTTGTCAAGTATTTCTCAATCGTGACGACGACGATACTCCTGCCGTCCGGCGTTTCGTGGATCTCTATTTTCGGTTCGCCGGGCCGGCCGCGCTCCATCATCAGCGCCTTGATCGTGTCGTAGATCAAGCTGCTGAAGAGGTTGATGGAGATGCTGGAAACGACCAGCAGGCCAACTTCGGCCAGTCCGGGGTCGAAATTGCCGCGCGTCGGCTCTGCCATCGTCATGACGCCGCTCACGTCGATGGCGCTGTTCCAACGCTGGACAACAGCCTCCGCTGGCAGTTCCAGTGCGGGGTCGAGTGCGATCTGATAGTGCATGGCGGCCTGCCTTTTTTGGGAGTTGACCACCGGCGCTGCGGCCCCTTGTCGTCGCATGGGGTGGTCTGCTGCGTCCATCCTACTCGGAATGGACAATGCAGGCAAGTCGGATCGGAAAAAACCATCCACAGGTCGTGCGGATTGCACGGAAGAATCGGTGCAATCTACGAAACCTGTGGATGGCTCTTGCTGTAAAAAACGACGGTTTCGCGGCGTAGAAGGCGGCGCGTTCGATGGGCGACGCGCCACCTTCTACGCACCACGAAATCTATCGCGCTACGTTGACCGCAGTGGACAACTCCTTCAGCGCAGCGGCGATCTCCGATGCCCAGCGGTCGATGGCCTCCCAGTCGCGAAAGTCGCCGGTGGGCGCCTTGACCATCTTGATCGTCCACTTCTCCAGGAAGTTCAGCTCGTCTTCGTCCAACTCGCCGTGGAACAAGACGATGTCGCGGGGCTTGATCCGGTCGGCGATGGGCTGAAGCTTGGTTGGAAAGCGCCAGCCGTCGAGCTTCTCCTCTGGTTCGCCATCGCCGGTTGGCCCGCTCGAAAAGAGCCAGACTGGGCGCTGCGCCAGCGCGGCCTCGTTGGTCTCCAAGAATTCTGCCGCCTCCCTTGCGCCAGCCGCCGACATAGACGGCGCTGCCCAGAACCACCGCCCCATACGCCTCCAGATCACCGACCTTCTCCACCTGGCGGACGTCCGTGGGCAACCCTGCCGCAGCCAGCGTTCGCCCGATCCGTTCGGCGATCTCCGCGGTGCTGCCATGTTTGGTCGCATAGGCAACCAAGACGCTCTTATCCATCATTTCCTCCCATTCGTTCGTTCAATTCAACGCGCACCTTTTCCACACCGTGCTGTGCTGATCAGCATAGCCAGAGAGAATTGCCGTGCAGTTTCATCTGTGTGAACGGGCGCCGTCGGCGGGGGGAAACTTTGACATCCTCTCTGCATGGTGCTACGCTGCGCTCTGCATTTCAAACTATTGAAAGGAGGGCGCACGATGATGAAGTGGATTGCCAAATTGAACCCAAGCGAACCGTATTGGAGTGCGCCCATTGACGGCTGACGTCGTCGAGTCTTGACCGGTCCATCAGGCCACGGGAGCACGCCAGCCCCGTGGCTTTTTGTTGCCACGGAGCATGGTCGCCCAGCAGTCACCCACATGGGACGGCGCGCTGGAACATCGAACACGACTTTGCCATTTTGAGGAGGATTTGCCCCGTGTCAACCGAAGAACAATACACCATTCGACCCTACGCCCCGGTGGACAATGCCGGGCTTGCCGTGATGTGGAACGAGAGCGACGACCGCTGGCCGGGCACCTTCAACGGCGGCGTGCCCATGACCGAGGCCCGCGTCGCAGAGTGGATGGAGCGCGAGGTCTCGCTCATGCGCCTCGTCGTCCAGGAAAAGACAACCGACGCGATCGTCGGCTACGGATCGCTGTGGGAGGAGAAGACTCGACCGGACACCTGCTACGTGGACCTGCTCAACGTGCACCCCGGCCACCAGGGACGCAGCCTCGCGCGGCGCATGTTGACCGACATGGTCGATTGGGCCACCGAGCAGGGCTACGACCGCATGACCATCGGCACCTGGTCTGCCAACCTCTACGCGATGCCGCTTTACAAGAAGGTCGGCTACTTCTGGGTGCCGGACACACAGGTCTTCATGGAAAGCTTTGTGCCGGCCATTCGACGCCTGGCCATCGCCCAGCCCTTCTTCGCCAAGCATGACTGGTATCGCACCTACGCCGCAAGCTGGAGCAGATCGAGGACGAGGAGCGCCATCCCGCCACCGGTGAGATGAAGGTCTACGTCTGCCGCTGGGAAGCGGGCGGCGACCAGTTGGAGGTGATCGTCGACCGGCAGGCGCAGGCGATCACTGGGCTGGCGAACAACGACTTCGCCGCCTATGCAGTGGCGAGCCAGAGCGAACCCGCCTTGGGCCTCACCTACACCATGCGCTGGCGGATCGCCAATCGCAAGGAGGAGGCGCTGCCGGTCACTATACTGGCCCGGGCGACCGCGGCATCGAGCTGGATCACCATGAATCGCTGCTGCTCGCGGCCGGCGAAGAACGGGTCATCGAAGCCCAATATCGCTGTCCCACCGATGCGCCCGCGCTTGACCCCGACAAAGGCAAGCCTGCGCCGGCCATCCGCAGCACGCTGGTGCTCGGCGAGGAGGTGGTCGAACTGGCGACCGGTCTGCGCTATCGGCCGGCGATTGCATTTAGCGCCGAACCAGAGTACCCGTCGCTTTTGCCCGGCCAAAGCCAGACCGTCTATCTGCGTCTGCACAACCAGGCCAAGCGCACGGTCGAAGGCGCGCTTGTCATTGCTCCACAGCAGGGGCTTGACGCCGACTGGCAGCGTCGGTCGTTCCAGCTTGCCAGCGACCGCCACCTGAGCGTGCCAATCCAGGTGACGTGTACAGAGCCAGGCGCGGTCGCGTTGATCGTCTCGGCCAGCTTTGACGTGGATGGCGTGCGTGTCGTCGCGACATCCGAGCCGTTGCTGCTTCTCTCTACAGCGCTGGGTGGCGTCTCGGCAGGCAGCACGCTGGAGCATGGCGGGGCCGCGGGCAGAGCGGCACTCGTCGCGGAGAACGATCTCTTCCAGGTCGTCGGTCGGCCAAGCGGCGGACGCTGCACGGTCATCAGCAAGGCGCTGCATCGCCGTCAGGCGCGCATCCTGGAAGAGCTTGGCCCACCCTTCGAGCCGTGGGACATCGCCGAAAAGCAACACCGGATCGCGGTCCGCAAGGATGGAGGGCAGGCGACCCTGCTCTTCACGGCTGAGTCTGCAAACTTTCCGGGCGTGAGCGTCACGCGCGAGATCACGGTCACGTCGTCGCCGTTGATCACGGTGCGCCATCGCGTTGTCAACAATGGGTCTCAGGCGTACAAATTCTGGATCAAGCCCAACGTCTTGCTCTCTGACAAGGAGGGGGCAGAAGTTGCGCTCCCCCATTGCACACAGATCATCGTCGAGCATGGCGCCGACTTCCCTTCCACCCACGGCGACTTCCCGAAGAAGCCCGACCAGATGGCCGAACAATGGGTTGCGTTGAGCGAGGAGGGCAAGTTGCCGGTGCGATCTGGTCCGCCGAAGTGGTCGAACACGAGTTGAGTTGGGGCGCGCTCCACCTGCACTATGCCGAGCAGGAGCTTGCCCCACAGAGCGCCGCGACCTTTGGTCCGTTCCATCTCTTTGTTGGGGCCGGGCGGTTTGGCGTGATGTACGTCGCGCCTGGCAGCGGTTGACCGGCGTCTACGAATTGGATCGGGAAGCGATGCCCGCCGTCGGTCGTCCCCATCACTTCGGTCTCTCGCCGTCGGTGCTGGTGACGCTGGGCGGCGAGGCAGAAGCTCGGCTAGAGGCAACAAGCACGCGTGAACGCCCCATGAGCGGCACGATCACGGTCGAGCCGCCGGCGGGTTGGGCAGTCGAGCAAGGTGAGTTCCCAATCCAGGAGTTGAACGCCGAGCATCCGTTTGCGGAGCAGATTCATCTGCGCCAGGAGGGTGATCGGCCCAGCGCGGCCACCGGCTTTGTGCGGCTGGATGGCGACCTGTTCGACCAGGAGCAGCCCTTCACCGTGATCCGCTTGGGCGACGCGGCCGCTCCGGTCCGCGTGACAGAACGGCGCGAGGCCGACCAGCCGCTCTGGGAGATCGACAATGGTCGTTGTCTGTGGACGATTGCGCCCGATTATCATGCTGGCGTGATCGGCTGGCGAGATGGGGATCGCAGCGTCAACCATCTGTTGACCACCTTCCCAAAACCGGGTGAACTGAGCTGGATGTCGCCGCTGCTGGGCGGGGTGCGCCCGTCGATCATGCTCTCGGCTGATGGCGAAGATTTCCCCGGCAAGCTGCACAACGAAACATTCACGGTCTCGCAGATCGAAACAGCAGACGAGCGCGGTCTCCTCTGGAGCGGTCTGCAATTAGAGACGGCGATCACACGCGAGGGACTGGAAGGGCTGCGGGTCGAGTTGGCCTATTCGACCGTGGGCGATAGCAATGTGCTCAAGGTTGTCTTCCGGCTGATCAACGACGACGACGCCTATCGCCGGGTTGAGCCGCGGCTGCTCACCTTTTTGCAGGTCGATGGCCGCGCCGACAACGGAGTGCTGTATGGAGACACCCTCCAACGCAAACGCACCTCTCACATGGCGTGGCCCAAAGTCGGCGCGTGGGGCGCGGTAGAAAACCCGGATACGGGTCGCACGGTTGCGCTGGTTGCGGCCTCTGGACGTCGAGACATCATCCTGTTGGACTGGGGCATGGCCGGCGGCCATCTTCTGCTGCGCGAGCACCCCTTGCTGGCGCCCAAGTCCAGCCATGATATTGTCGCCTATCTGATCCTGGCTGACTCCGTGGGTGAAGCAAGACAGTACGAAATGTTGGCCCAACCCAGCACGATGAAAGCCTGAAGCTGATCGCTCCAATCGAAAAGGGGGCTGACAAATTGTCAGCCCCCCTTATTTTCGTGTACACCAACGAAGCAACTGCGGACAGGTCGAGCTCGCAGGTCCAACTCGACGCGTTGACTAGAGCGCGGAGGATAGGCTTCGGCTCAAGAAATCGTCCAGATCCTGTGCGTCCAGCGCCAGGTCGAGGATGGAGTTCAGATGGTCGAAATCGTAGGTGGCCAAGCGACTATGCGCTGACTCCGGCAAGGGTCCAAAGCGCCTGTTCACAACTTGCTCGATCGCCCTGAGAATTCCTTCCTCGCGGCCTTCTTCCCTGCCTTCTTCCCTGCCTTCTTCTCGGCCTTCCTCTCGGCCCTTTTCCAGTCCGTCCCGAAACCAGACTTCAGCAATCGCACCCATGATCTGCTCTCCTTGTTCGTCATCGACAGGCAACGTCTGCCTGACTATCTCCACTACGTCCTCTTCGCTGAGCCGGCTGGTGGCGGACAGATAATACAGGCCCACCTTCACCCACTCCAGCACCGACTTGGGTTCAGTCAATTCATACAGCAACTCGGTCAATTCGGGGATTCGTTCCGACGGATCTTCGGCCCGGAAGAGTTCGAACAGCCGAAGCGCCAGCCGCAACTGCACTGACCCAACCAGGTCACGCGTTTCCACCTCGTTCAGATCCCAGAGCAGAAAGCGCAGGCTGGGCAGGTAAGGGGCAAACGAGTCCGGTGCGTCGATCAACTCAGCCAGATCCAATGCTACGTTCCAGCGGCTTTCGCCGTGATAGAAAACCACCGGCAAGATCGGGATCAGCTGGCTCTGACCTGGGTTGTTGCGCTCTTCCTGGCTCCAGATACGTTCGATGTAGCGCAGCACCTGGCGAGCGGTCATGCGGTCCGGGTAGCTCTTGTGCTCGACCAGCACATAGATCAGCGCATCGCCGGCGCCCTTATCACCCCCTTCGGGTTGCCGCAACCTGACCCGATAGAGCGCATCCGAAAGATGCTTGTCCAGCGTCTCGTCGATGAAGCTGCCTTCGACCGGCGTCAGCGAATCCACATCCAGTTCCCGGCTGATCTCGGCTGGCAGATAGTGGGCGACGAAATCCCTGGCCACCGTCAGGTCGGCGAAGGCAAAACGAAAGAGGCGGTCGTGGGGGTTGAGTACCGGCTTTTCCATGCCCGAAGTATAGCACGCCTGTTCCCGCGCTTCAACAGCGACAGACCCGTTTCATTTGACATTTTCCGACCCGCGCCACTATGCTTTGTCCCATGAAACGACTTTCACTGCTCCATCTTATTGTGCTTCTCCTGCCCGTGACGTTCCTGGCCGGATGTCGTCCACTCGACCGGTTGCAGCTGCAAAACTCGCCGCCGCCGGTGACCGTCGCAACAGACGCTGTCTCGAACGAGCGCTTGTGCGATGCAGGCGCGTTTGTCGCCCACGAACTTGACCACGTGACCACCGCGCCCGGCAATGGAACCGTCGCCCAATTTGGCGCCAACGGCGGTGGCGTTGCCATCAATGACCTCGACGGCGATGGCGACCTGGACCTGGTGCTGGCCAACCAGTCCGATCCCAATACCATCCAATGGAATGAGGCGACCTGCACTTCCGACAGCCAGCCAATGGCCACGGCGACTCCGCGCCGTGCATATCATCGACGTGGATGGCGACGGCCTGCTCGACATCGTCTTTACGCGCACCATCAGCGCCCCCAACTTCTGGCGCAATCAGGGTGACGGGCGCTTCCAGCAGGAGGTGCTGCCCGCCATCGACAAACCAATCTATGCCATGAATTGGGCCGACATGGATGGCGACGACGACCTGGACCTGGTCGGCGCGACCTATGACGCAGCGCAGTTGGCCGAGTTTAGCCATGAATATCTGGAGAGCGCCAAGGCCGGCGTCTATGTCTATGAACGGCTAGGGGATGGATACACGGTCACCCGGCTGGCCGAGCAGGCGCAGGCGCTCGCGCTCATCCTGGTCGACCTGGACGACGATGATCAACTGGACATCCTCGTCGGCAACGACTTCGCTGTGCCGGACATGGCTTGGATTCGCAATGACGGCGGTTGGCTGCCGGATCACAGCTTCGGCGCCACAAGCCACAGCACCATGAGTTTCGACTTTGGCGACCTGGACAATGACGGCAACCGGGAGATCTTTTCGACAGACATGAAGCCCGCTGCCGATGACCCCCAAACCCTGGCTGCGTGGGCGCCCGTGATGGCGGGCATGATGGATGAAGCCCACGATCCAAACGATCCCCAGGTGATGGCAAATGTACTGCAGACGCTGGGTCCAGATGGCGCGTTTGTCGATCAAGCCGACGAACGCGGGATCGATGCCAGCGGCTGGAGCTGGTCGGGCAAGTTTGGCGATCTGGACCAGGATGGCTT
Organism: Caldilineaceae bacterium; assembly: GCA_012032975.1. The sequence continues at coordinate 9,129 of JAAUPU010000044.1, forward strand.
TCTGGACCTCTACATCGTCAACGGCATGATGGAAGCGACCACCTTTGCCCATCTGCCCAACCATGAATTGGTGGAAGAAAACCAGGCCTTTCGCAACCTCGGCGATGGGCGCTTCGCCCTGGCCTCGGATTGGGCGCTCGGCTCCACACTCAGCGGTCGCGGCATGAGCATGGGCGACCTGGACGGCGATGGCGACCTGGATATCGTGGTCAACAACCTGCGCGGCCCGGCATTGTTGCTGGAAAACCAGCTTTGCAGCGGGAGCAGCTTACAGGTCGATCTCTTCTGGCCGGCCCGGGCCAACAGCCGCGCGATCGGCGCCGAGCTGACGCTGCACACCGATCGCGGCCCACTCTATCGTCAGGTGCGCGCTGGCAGCGGTTATCTTTCTGGCGACCCCGCTCGCATCCACTTCGGTTTTCCCGAGGACGCGGCCCTGGATCGATTGGAGATCCGCTGGCCTGACGGCAGACGACCACAGTAGAGAAGCCATCCTCCGGTGCGCTGATAGCGTCACACTGTCGTGAGCGGTC
>JAAUPU010000691.1 GCA_012032975.1 Caldilineaceae bacterium
AGAGGACGTAGTTGCGAATATCAATGCGCTGCGGCACGGTAAAGGAGTTCCAGTAATTGGTGATGAGCTCTGTCAGGGAATTGGTAGCAACGAGTCGAGCAAACTGGGATTGCGAATTATCCAAAATATACTGGCACCGTGGGATGTTATCGGCCGACTGTTGTAGACTCATGAGCCGTTGCTGCGCTTCGTTTCGGGTAATTCGTTCGCCATTCTCTCCTGTGGTTGGCATTCCCGTGTACAGCGTCTCACAGAGAGCCTCGACTTGTTTCAGTTGTGCGGGATCCATGGTGGTGGTGGTGGTGAAAATTGTAGGGGGTTGGATGGAATGCTGAACAATGATGGGGGACGTCTTGGTGAGAAGAAAAAGACGAAAAAAAAAGATATTTTCTCGACCGTCTTCTCGCGCTTCAGTAGTAGCTTTAAAGGTGTAGGAAGCTGGAAGAAAGGGGACGATCACTGACAAAAGCGTCAGGTACCGTCAAAAGTTAAAGACAATGTAAACCAGACAACGGTTAATATTATCCAAGGCTGAAAAGCAAATGATGATGGCCGATGTTGATGTCGGGTCACAACAGCCTTGCCTCTTGGATCTTCTTCTTGGCAACGCCGCTTCTGCCGTGGGCTGTCAACAGGGCTAGTACTACTCGTCGTAAAAGTCCTCTATAGTTTCGATTTGAAATGGAGCAAAGTATTTCATATAGCAGCAGCGGAGCCGATACAAGATGAATAGACTTGGATGTTGGTCGCTGATGAGTACCCGAGATCCTCTCGTGCTACGTGATTGCTGCTAGCTAGTAATACTACTAGCAAGCGGTGGCTGCCACGCAAATTCGCGGAAAGGTGAGGAAAGACGCGAAACTGGACGCAAACAGACCGGTCGAACGAGTCAATAAACTGTCTGGCCGCGTCCCGTATTGCTGCCAACAAGTGGTGGATTGGTGGCGAACCACCAAAAGATTCGATGAGATCGCGCGACCGATCAATCTCGCATTTCATCATCATCATCACAGCCTCTCTCTTTTTGTCGTCATCGCCCCATCACCTCGATCGAACGTTCATCTCCAACGTCTCTCCATCCTCTCCGGACAGCAAGACGACGACACACCGCAATTGCAAACAAGTTACGTCTGTGTGATTGCTTTGATTCGACACTCACAAAAACAATATCGCAGCGTCTATTTCTCCTTGTTGTCACTATCTATTTTTGGACCTTATCGTCAATTCTCGGTCTCACTCCACACCAACGTCTTCCTGTCGTGACAAACAAACAAGTAACATTCGAAAACAATGAGCTCCACCAGTAGCGCTGACAAATTCCTGGCCGCGGCAGCGGAATTCCCGGACGATGCTTTGCCGGACCAACGCGTCTACGAGCATCCGTTGGTGCAACGATACGCTACCAAGGAAATGTCCTTCATCTGGTCGCCGGCCATGAAGTTTACCACCTGGCGCAAACTCTGGACGGCTCTGGCCACGGCCGAACAAGAATTGGGCATTGATATTACCGACGAGCAGCTCGAAGAAATGAGGATGCATCTCTTCAATGTTGACTTTGAGTTGGCTGCCAAAAAGGAAGCCGAGTTCCGTCACGATGTCATGGGACATGTCCACGCCTTCGACTTCTTTGAGGGTGTCCCCCAACGCATCAGCTACGACAATCTCAAAACAGCCGTCAAGGAGATATTGGAAGGGCGGCATCGTGTGGAACAGGAAGCGTTCTTCCACTTTCGCGGCACCTACCTGTTCGACAGCCATTTCTGTACCCCAGGCGCTGGCAACGAGAAAGGCCAGGTAGAGCACAGCGTCGGCTTCGGTCGGCGCAACTTCATGGTGCCCTTGCCCCAGGTGAGCAACTATGAGGACCTCAATGCCTACCTGCTGCACAAGTGCCAGGAAGATGATGCGCGTATCGTCAGCGGCCAACCGGCCACCATCGGTCAGAGGTGGCAGCAGGAAAAATCGTTGCTCCGCCCGCTGCCGACATACCCTTACGACTGCTGCCGCACCGTGACGGCAAGTCTGAACCGTTACAGCCAGGTGCAGGTGGAAACCAACCGGTATTCCGTACCCGTTGACGACGCCCAGCCGCAGTTAACGGCCAAACTGTATCCGTTCACCGTCGAAATTTACCGCTCAGACCGAACAGAGCCCATTGCCAGTCATCCTCGCTGCTATGACCGTCAGCAGGAGCTGCTCGACCCGTTGCACTATCTGCCGCTCATCCGGCAGCGGCTTGGCATGGTCAATGGCGCCGGGCCGCTGCGCCGCTGGCGCACGCAGTGGCCTGCGGTCTATGACGAACTGCTGGACTATTTACGGCAGAAGTGGCCCGATGGCCGTGGCGTGCGCGAGTTTGTCAACATTCTTTACCTGCACCGTGAGTACAGCGAAACAGCCATCGCCACCGCGGTGACAGCGGCCCTGTCCCACCGGTGTGCCCATCTAGACGGGGTGCGGCTTTGGCTGACCCAGCAGCAGCGTCAGGAACCATCCTTGCCCGCACTGACCCTGGCGGAGAAACCCCAGCTACAAGGGGTGGGGGAGCAGCCGGTTCGGGCCGAGGCGTATGACGTCTTGTGGGGAGGTGGAAAATGAGCCAGTCGGCTAATGTGCAGGCTGTGGACAAAGTGGTGTTGGAAAGCTATTTGCGCAAACTGTACCTGGCTACGTTTGTGCGGTATCATGAAACCTGTGCCGCCGAAGCGGCCCAGAATAACGAGAGCTATACGCGTTACTTGCTGGCATTGGCGGAACAAGAGGTGCTTGACCGGGAAGAGCGACGCCGCCAGCGGCGGCTGAAAGAAGCCAAAATTCCGGTGGTCAAAGACCTGAGCAGCTTTGACTTTGCCCAGATCCCCACCTTGAACCAGCAGAAAATCCGGCAGCTCGTTAACGGTGACTACATCGACAAGGCAGAGTCGGTGATCCTGCTGGGCAACCCTGGCCTGGGAAAAACCCACGTCGCGACCGCGTTGGCGCTGGCTGCCACGCAGCAGATGCGCCGGGTGCGCTTTTACAACACGGCGGCGTTGGTCAATGAGTTACTCCAGGCACAGGATGAGGGCCGGGTGGCGGCCTTCATCAACAAGGCGCTCAACCACCAGCTAATTGTGCTGGATGAGTTGGGCTTTATTCCCTTCAGCAGCACCGGGGCGCAGTTGATGTTTCAGTTTTGCTCGGCCCTCTATGAGCGGGTGGCCCTGATTGTG
>JAAUPU010000692.1 GCA_012032975.1 Caldilineaceae bacterium
CTACATGCGCTTGCCGGGGAAGATTTTGACCGCGCAGCCTGCCTTCTGGAACGGGCATGGCGACCGCTGAACCGAACGCTATCAGTCGGCATGTTGGTCGGCTGGATGGATAGAATTCCAGACCGGCTGATGCGCGCCCGACCGGTGCTTTGCGTCGGCTATGCCTGGGCCTTGCTCAGCACCGGCGAGATGGAGGCTGGAGAGAGATGGTTGCAAGCAGCAGAACGTTGGTTGGCGACTGCCAGGGCGCGCCAAGCCGGTTTGGAAACGCCGCCGGATGCGACGCAAGCTCCGGGGATGGTCGTGGTCGACGATGAGCAGTTCCGAGCGCTGCCCGCGACCATTGCCGCAGCCCACGCCTATCGCGCCCAGGCGCTTGGCAACCTGGAGAGCGCGGTCGAGTACTCGCGCCAGGCCCTTGAACTCGTGCCAGAGCATGAGCCTTTCGAGCGCGGCGTGGCATCCGCGCTCCTGGGGCTGGCCTATTGGGAAAGCGGCAACCTGGAAAGCGCCCACCGCACCTTTGCCCACGGCATCGAAAAATGCGCGTCGCCGGCAACAACGTGGCCGCCATCAGCGGAACCTTTGTCCTGGCCGGGATTTTGCGGGCGCAGGGTCGTCTTCGCGACGCCATTCGCATCTATGAAGACGCGCTGCAACTGGCAACCACAGAGGGCGAGCCTGCTCTGCCAGGCGCCGCGGACCTCTATGCGGGTCTGAGCGAGCTTCTCTGCGAGCAGGGCGATCTGGAGAGCGCCGAAGCAAGTTTGCTCAAGAGCAAGGAGCTGGGCAAGCATGCTTCCCTGCCTGAAATGCAGTATCGCTCGCGAACTGTGGTGATGGCTCGCCTCAAGCAGGCTCAAGGAGACCTGGACGCCGCGATCGCCCTGCTGAGCAAGGCCGAGCCTCTTTTCGTACGCGGTCCCGTTCCCGATGTGCGCCCCATCTCCGCGCTCAGGGCGCGGCTGTGGATAACACAGGGAAATCTGGCCGATGCTCTGCGCTGGGCCAGTGAGAAAGGCCTGTCCGCCGACGAGGAGATCAGCTACCTGCGCTGAGTTTGACGCTCGTCACCCTGGCAAGATTGCGCGTCGCCCAATTTCAGCGCGACGGGGACAGTCCCACCTTCTCCGCGAGGCCACTGGACTGCTGGAACGGCTGCTCGACGCCGCGGAGGAGGGCAGACGGATGGCGAGCGTCATCGACATTCAGATGGTACGTGCGCTTGCCCATGCAGCGCAAGACGACATCGAATCAGCCCTTGACGCGCTAGAACGCGCCCTGACGCTGGCCGAGCCGGAGGGCTACGTGCAGATGTTCGTGGACGAGGGGCCGCCCATGGCGCAGCTCCTCTCCGCGGCCGCAGCGCGGGGGATACTACCGGACTATGTCGGCAGGCTCCTGGCTGCGTTTGAGCGCCAGCGCCATATGCAGCCAGAAGCGGCCAGTGCGAACGTCAATGCCGCGCTGCCGGTCCAGCCCCTGATCGAGCCATTAAGCCCGCGCGAGCTGGAGGTTCTGCATCTCCTTGCCGAAGGCCTCTCGAATCGAGAGATCTGCGAGCGGCTCTTCCTCGCCCTGGACACGGTCAAAGGTCACAACCGCAGGATCTACGCCAAACTCGAAGTCAAGCGACGCACCGAAGCCGTGGCTCGCGCCCGCGAGCTCGGGCTGATCTAGCCTCTACCCCGCCCGACCCCACGCCGCCAGCCCTCTCCCTCTCCTCACAACCAGAGAACGTGCGCTCTTCAACCGCACCTACGACGCGACGGCTAACTCCCTCCCAATCTCTCTCCGTCAACAGCAAAAACAACACCTCGACCAACACCCTGTCAACACGAAAGTGTCTATACGCCAACACCCATTGGCCGCTATAGTGCTGGCGTACTCAGCAAGCGGCACGACGGGTTGCCGCCGGTCACGACAGGCACGGAGATATGTCCCACGAGTCTAGGAACAGAGCCGAACCGAATTTTCCATTGCTCTATCAGATCAGGATTCAGGGGCATCTGGGGAGCCAATGGGCAGATTGGTTCGACGGCATGACCATCACCCCGCAGGAGAACGGCGATACGCTCCTGACCGGCCCAGTCGTCGATCAGGCAGCGCTTCACGGCATCCTGCGCAAGGTGCGCGATTTGGGCATGCCGCTGCTTTCTGTGGCGCGCATTTCACCGGACCAGACCGATCCGCGCGACGCCAAAAGGTGACAAGGTGACAAGGTGAAACCTGACCTTTCACCCTGTCACCTTGTCACACCTCCATTCCCGGCTCTGATCTGGCTACTCGTCTACCCTGCCGCTTGCCGATGGACATCCAAACTCCCAACCGTTCCATGTTCAGTCCCAGAAAGGGGAATTCCGATGACGAATCAACCGCTTGACATCTCGCTCAACAAGACAGCACGAATCGCGGGGATCTTGTACCTGACGATCATCGCGACCGGCATCTTTGCGGAAATGTTCGTGCGCAGCAACCTGATTGTGCCGGGGGATGCCGCGACGACAGCTGCCAACATCCAGGCCTCTGAAGGGCTTTACCGCATGGGGATCGTGAGCGACATGATCATGATCATGTGCGACGTGGCGGTGGGGTTGGCCTTTTATGTGCTGCTTCGACCGGTGAGCCGCGTGCTCGCCTTGTTGGCCGCCTTCTTCCGGCTGGCGCAGGCCGCGACGCTGGGCATCAACCTGCTCAATTTGCTCATTGCGTTGCAACTTGTGAATGGCGCACCCTACTTGAACGTCGTTGGGTCCGAGCAGTTACAGGCGCAGGCGATGCTCTTTCTCAATGCGCACAGCGCGGGTTATGCCATCGCCCTGGTCTTCTTCGGATTCAGTATCCTGATCCTCGGGTCGCTGATCGTCCGCTCAGGCTACATTCCTCGAATTTTGGGTTTCCTGTTGCTCTTTGCGTCTGTCGGCTATTTGGTGGATAGCACCGCAAGCTTTCTGCTGCCCAATTATGAGGCCTATGCAACGGCGTTTGCTGTGGTCGTCTTCGTGCCCGCCTTGATTGGAGAGTTGGCGATTGCGCTATGGCTGCTGGTGAAGGGAGTAGATGTCCAACCACGGCCCGACAAGTCCTCGACCCGCGCAGATCAGGTCACACGCGTTGCGGCTTGATGAACGTGCGCACAGGCTTGGCAATGGACGCAGTGTTCTCTACCCATCGCGCCTGTCCACGCACCAGAGAAAATCTGTCACCACA
>JAAUPU010000693.1 GCA_012032975.1 Caldilineaceae bacterium
CTTCTGGTCGATATTGATGCCGTTGACCAAACCGGCTTTGGCGACCGTGGCTGTGATCTCGTTTATTGCCCATTGGAATGACTTTGTCAATCCGCTGATCTATCTCAATTCGCCCGAGAAATTCACCCTGGCGCTTGGCTTGAGTTACTTCAAGAGTGTGCCCGAGTCGTCCGGGTTGCCGCTGGAGCATCTGCTCATGGCCGCTTCCGTCATGGTCATCGTGCCGGTCTTGATCCTCTTCTTTGCTGCCCAACGATATTTCGTCCAGGGCATCGTGCTCTCGGGAATCAAGGGGTAGCCTGCACAGTCAGCTCGTTGCGCATCAACCAGAAACGGCCCCGAATCAATGAACCAAATAGAACCACGAAGGAGGTGCGAACCATTTTCATGACTTCGCCATCTAATAATGGCAACCAGAAGAAAGTCCGTGTGATTTCAATCTGTCCATTCGATTCAGTCTGTTACTCAGGAGGAGAACCATGCAAGACAACAATTTGATGTCCCGCCGCAGGATGCTGAAATTGATGGGTTTGACCACCGCGGGTGTGGCCCTGGCCGCGTGTGCGCCGGCCGCGTCACCCTCGACCGGTGGCAGCAGTGATGCCGCCGCACCGAGTGCCGCGCAGAAAGAAATGAGCATTGCCACCTATGCAGACCCGCGCAACGAGTGGCAGCGTACTGTCTCCAAGGCGTGGGCAGAGGCCAATCCAGATGTCAATCTCAACATTGACGAGATTATTTATGGCGAAATGAACAAGAAGCAGCAGGCCGCCATGGCTACGGATACCCTTTGGGACGTCTCGTTCAGCGGCGTCAAGTGGTTCCCGTACCTGGTCGCCCGCGGTGCGTTCGTCGCGCTCGAAGATTTGATCGCAGCCAACGACCCCGACATGGAGGACTTCTTCAGCGCCAGCTTGGCCGGCAGCAGTTTCGAAGGCAAGCTCTATGGCCTTCCCTACCTGATGCACCCCGGCAACCCAGCTTTGATCATCTTCAACCTGAACCTGCTCGGCGAAAAAGGGCTGGAGCCGCCGGCCGACAACAACTGGACGACCGATGAGTACGCCCAGTTGGCCACCGACGCAGCAGATCCCGACAATATGGTCTTCGGCACAAACCTCTTCCCCGGCAATTACTACGATCACTGTTCCTTCGCCCGCACCTATGGCGGCGACATTTTGGACGAGACGCACGAAAACTTCACCTTCAATGTGGATCCGGCCTCCATCGAAGCCGCACGTTGGGTGACTGACTTGCGCACCGTACATAGGGCTGCGCCCAACCGTGCAGAAGCCGAGGGCCTGCAATTTGCAGCCGGCACCATGGCCACCGCCACGCTGGGCACCTACGCCGTGCGCAGCCTGGAAGAGACCATCGCCGGTAGCTTCGAGTATGCGCTTCGCCTCTTCCCCAACAGCCCTGAACACGAGCGAGGCTATCAGGCGTTTGTCGAGTGCTTCTCGGTTGCGGCCCAGTCAGAATACCCGACCGAAGCGTTCGACCTGACGGTGGCGTTGACCTCCACAGCGGCAGGCATCGAGAGTGTGCTTGCCAGTTCCAATCAGCCAACGGCGCGCAAGTCGGTCTGGACGGCGACCGAGCTGGAAGGCTTGTTGGATCCGATTTTCATGGATGCTCTGGAGTGGATGAGCGAAGTGCCGGGTCCATTCCCGCACCCGTCGAATCTGCGCTTCCAGGAATTGCAGGACACGTGGGCCAACATTAGCCCCGATCTCTTCTACGGAGAGGTCAGCTTCGAAGAGGGGATGCAGGCTGTGCAGGATGCATGTCAGGAGATTATGCAACTGCCCCGTCCATAAGATTTTGCTCTGAGGTGGGGTATTGTAAGCAAGTTACGTAAAGCAAAAACCGAGGGGACTCCCCTCGGTTTTTGCTTCCTGAAGGGGGTTCCTGGTCATTCAAACAGACGACCGCGCAGTCTGAAACGGTATTTGCTAAATGAGAACATATGAGCTATATTCAGGTCCAGACTTTTTTCTCACATCAATATGGCTATTGACCCCGTTTGCGGGGTCCATTTCAGCAAGGAGGAACAGATGGCTGGGCTAAGTTCCGCAAATGACGATAAATTGGATAAGGGCAAACTCAAGGCGCTGGAGACGACGCTCGCCAACCTGAACAAGAAGTTTGGCGAAGGAGTAATCATGAAGCTGGGTGAGGCAACCCGGCTGAATGTGGAATCGATCCCCACCGGCAGCTTGAGCCTGGACATCGCTCTCGGCGTCGGCGGTCTGCCCCAAGGGCGCATTGTCGAGATCTACGGCCCCGAAAGCTCCGGCAAGACCACGCTCTGCCTGCACGCCATTGCCGAAGCGCAGGCGAAGGGCGGCATCTGCGGTTTTGTGGATGTCGAACATGCCATGGACCCATCCTACGCCGCCAAGATCGGCGTAGATGTAAACAACCTCTACATCAGCCAGCCGGATACAGGCGAGCAGGCGTTGGAGATCACCGAAGCCCTGGTTCGTTCGGGAGCGATGGATGTGGTCGTGGTCGACAGCGTGGCTGCTCTGGTGCCCAGGGCGGAGATCGAGGGCGAGATGGGCGATGCCCACGTCGGCCTCCAGGCTCGGTTGATGAGCCAGGCGCTGCGCAAGCTGACCGGCGCGGTCAAGTCGAGCAACACCTGCCTCATCTTCACCAACCAGCTCCGCCAAAAGATCGGCGTGATGTTCGGCAACCCGGAAACGACCAGCGGCGGCATGGCGCTCAAATTCTACGCCAGCGTTCGCCTGGACATTCGTCGTATTCAGGCCATCAAACAAGGAACCGACACAATTGGCAACCGCACCCGCGTGACGGTCAAGAAAAACAAGGTCGCTCCCCCCTTCAAGGTTGCCGAGTTTGACATCATGTACAATGAAGGCATCAGCACCGAGGGCGACCTGATCGACCTCGGCGTGGAGCAGGACATCGTCACCAAGCGAGGCAGCTTCTATAGCTACGACGATCTGCGGCTGGGCCAGGGGCGAGAAAATGCCAAACAGTATCTGGTCGAAAATCCAGAGCTTGCCAAGGAGATCGACGCCAAGATTCGCGAGAATTTTGGATTGCCAGTCAACTTCGTTCCCGTCGCCAGGGCAGCCGCAAGCGAATCGACCGATGCGCAGGTCGCCGAGGTCGCCGAAGCCGATGCAAGCAACGAGGAAGGCCTCGAACAGGCGGCGTAAACTCGACTCCGA
>JAAUPU010000045.1 GCA_012032975.1 Caldilineaceae bacterium
CTCGCGCCAGATCAGGTCGCTGGCCAGCGCCGAACCACCCGGCGAATCGACGTGCACCACGACCGCGGCCAGATGGTCCTGTTTGCGGACGGCGCGAATCTGTTGCTGCACGGAGCGGCTGCCGATGGTTTGCTCACCAAAGATGGGCAGCGGAATCGGGAAGCGGCGGCTGTCGCCCATGCCGATCGCACCGCTCAAGGTCAACACACCGATGGCGCGTGCATTGCGCTGCCGCGGCCGGCGCCACAACAGTTTGTGAATTTTGTCGTACGGGGCCAGCTTGACTGCTTCGTGCCCCTCATCTTCGGCACTGTTATTTTCGGCACCGACATTTTCGGCACTGGCGTTCAAACGCGCGGCAAGCTCATCTTCGTAGCAGACCAGGTCCGCGAGGCCAGCAGCCAGCGCTTCATCTGCGGGCAACGGCGCTCGATCGATGAGCGCCTTCACCTCGTCGGATGGCAGATTCCGGCCCCTGGCGATGGCGGTCACGATGTCGGTGAAGAAGCTCTCCAGCAGCCAGGTCAATTGGGCGCGGTGTTCGTCGCTCATTGCCGACTGGCTGAGCGTGTCCATGGCGGTCTTCCACGGCGCGATCTGCACGACGTCAAATTCGACGCCGATCTTGGCCAGCGTATCGCGCAGAAAGAGCGGCGCGGCGTGCAGACCGATCACCTCCCAGGTGGCAGGCGGCGCCAGGGCAATGATGTCGGCCGCGGCAGCCAGCACGTAGTTCGCCGCGCCGATCGTCTCTAAATGAACGACATGCGTTTGCGGTGGGGGCGTTCGGCGCCGTTGTAGCGTTCGTCCCAGCTGCGAAAGTGGGCGAAGAGGGCGGCCATGCTCTGGGCGCGCGCAGGCCGAGTTGAGCCTCGCGCAGCAGCAAGATCACCCCTTCGACGTCAGGGTCGCCGGCGATACGCTCGAACGCATGGCGCAACGACTCCAGGCTTTGAGCCGGTTTGCGACCGGGCAAGTAGCCATACCACCAGGGCGTATGCGGGTCGCGTTCGGCAATTTCACCTGTGAGCGTCAAGATGACGTAGTGGGGCAGCCGTCTGCGCAACAGACGGCGACGACTGTTGGAGAGGCTGCAAACCGTCCACTGCAGCGCCATTCCCCCGGCTTTGGTGACCGCTCGCCATCCGTGGCCTAGTGACTCTTTCATGTTTCTCATTTCTCTATCGCGCCCGGCGCCAACTGACCATGCCGTGCTGTGCAAGATGCTCTGCCACGTGGCTAAAGCCGGCACTCTGCCCATTTTCCCTTGGAATCTCAGCTTTGGCAAACAGATGGCCTGGTTCCGCCTGGTTCGGGCAGATCGGATGCTCCGACCTTGGCAGCAACGCCGCATCTCTGCCGAACGCGTGCGCGCAATCCGAGTCTACCGAATTTTCTTGCCGGAAAAGACGCCTGCTGCTACACTGCGTGGCATTGCTTGGCGCTGGGAATGGGGTCGTCCCAGAGAAGAATGGACGGGATGGATCGCCCGGATTCCCGTCGGCGGTCGGTTTTGTCACAAGGAGCCGAAGATGATCATTGGGTTGCCGAAAGAGATCAAAGATGGCGAAAACCGGGTCGGGTTGACGCCCGGTGCGGTGCGAGCGCTGACGCGGCGCGGTCATCGTCTTCTGGTCGAACGAGACGCCGGCGCGGGGAGCTTTCTGCTGGATGCAGAATATGTCCACGGTGGCGCGGAGTTGGTGGACGCGGCCGATGCCTGGTCGGCGCAACTTGTCGTCAAGGTAAAAGAACCGGTCGCGGTTGAATATGGCTATCTGCGCGACGATCTGATGCTCTTTACCTATCTCCACCTGGCCGCCGACCGTGCGTTGACCGATGCCTTGCTCGACAGCGGCGTCACCGCCATCGCCTACGAGACGGTGCAGACCCTGGATGGGAAATTGCCCCTGTTGACGCCCATGAGCGAGGTGGCCGGCCGGATGGCAACCCAAGTGGGCGCTTCTTACCTGGAACGTCATCGCGGGGGGCGCGGCGTGTTGATGGGCGGCGTGCCCGGCGTGGCGCCAGCAGAGGTTGCGATCTTGGGCGGCGGCGTTGTGGGCACCAATGCCGCCAGGATTGCCCTCGGCATGGGCGCACAGGTCACCGTCCTTGACCTGGACCATGACCGCTTGCGCTATTTGGACGACGTCTTTCATGGCCGTTTGCAGACCCGAACCAGCAATGAATACTCCATAGAGGAGACCGTCTTCAAGGCCGACCTGATCATCGGCGCCGTCTTGATCCCAGGTGGGCGCGCGCCGTGGCTGGTGACGCGCGCCATGCTGCCGTTGATACGTGATGGCGCAGTGATCGTTGATGTGGCGGTCGATCAGGGCGGCTGCGTCGAGACGAGCCGACCCACGACCCACAGCAACCCGACCTTTGTAATCGACGGCGTGATCCATTATTGCGTGGCCAACATGCCCGGTGCGGTGCCGCGCACCAGCACCTTTGCGTTGACCAACCAGACCATGCCCTACATCATGCAACTTGCCGGTGATGGACTGGCCGCAATCCAAAAAAGCAAGCCGCTCTGTCACGGCCTCAACACCCATCGAGGCCGCCTCACCTATCGCGCAGTTGCCGACGCCTTTGGGATGGCACACGTCGATCCTCAAGAGGCGTTGGTCGAATAAGCAGAACTCACATCGAAACCGAGAGATTGAAGACTTGCGATTGGATTTTGTCCAGCGAAACGACCATTTTCCAATCACCAATCTCCAATTTCTGCGGAGCCTTTTAGAACCGGAGCTTTCGACATGGCCAACACCAATACCGCCCCTCTGAGCGGCATGAGGGATTTCCTTCCAATCGACGTTCTGCGACGCAACTATGTGCTCGACGTGGTCCAGCGCGTCTATCAGAGTTATGGCTTCGAACCGCTGGAGACGCCGGTGATGGAGCGGCTTTCCACCTTGCTGGGCAAGTATGGCGAGGAAGGCGACCAACTGATCTTTCGGGTCATGAAGCGGGGCGACAAGCTACAGAAAGCGCTTAGCGACGACCCGACCGAGGACAACGTCGGTGACGCTGGCTTGCGCTACGACTTGACCGTGCCGCTCGCGCGCATCGTCGCCCAATATAGCAACGAGCTGCCGCGCTATTTCAAACGCTACCAGATCCAGCCCGTCTACCGCGCCGACCGACCGGCCAAAGGACGCTATCGCGAATTCTTTCAATGTGACCTGGACATCGTGGGATCCAGCAGCCAGACGGTGGAAGCCGAGGTGATCGCCGCCGGCGCACAGGTCTTGCGCGAGTTGGGCTTTGGCGATGAAAATCCTTTTGCCATTCGGATCAACCACCGCGGCATCCTGCGCGGGCTGATGAGCGCGGCCGGTGTGCCGCCAGCACTGGAAGATGGCGCGCTGGTCGCGATCGACAAACTGGACAAGGTGGGCATGGAGGGCGTGCGCCGCGAGCTAGACGGGCGGGCATCGCTGCCGAGGCCGGCGACCGACTCCTGGCAATGATGGCCGAGCTGCCGACCGGAAATCAACAGATTTTGCAATGGCTCTCAAATCACCTGGAAGAGTCAGAGTTGGGCAGCCGAGGGGTGAACGAACTCAAGCAGATCTTGGGCTATGCGCAGACCGGGCCTGCCGCAGAACATCTGCGAGTAGACCCTTACCTGGCGCGCGGCTTGAGCTATTACACCGGTGCGATCTTCGAGATCGAGTTTCCCGGCTTCAGTGGTTCTGGCGGTGGCGGCGGACGCTATGACGAGTTGATCGGCATGTTTAGCGGGCGAAACATCCCCGCCTGCGGCTTTAGCCTGGGACTGGAACGAATCATCCTCTACATGGAGGAGCAGGCCATGTTCCCGGACCAACTGGTTGGGCAGCCCCAGGCGTTGGTGACGCTCTTTGACGCGGCCAGCACAGCCGAAAGCCTGGCGTTGGCCCAGCGTCTGCGCGCCGCGGGGCTGCGCGTCGACCTCTATCCTGACGCCGATCGCTACGGACGCCAGTTCAAATATGCCGACGAACGCAAGATCCGTTTTGCCTTGCTCGTAAGTCCCCGCGAGATCGAAGCAGGGGTGGTGGCCGTCAAGGATCTGCGCAGTGGCGAGCAGATCGATGTCGATGCCGGCGAGATCGACGCATGGCTGCACACACGCACTCAGACTGTCGATTTGACAACCCCCTGAGCAACTGTTATAGTCCGCCACCAATTGAATAGGCGTATAAAAATACGTCACTCTTATCCAGAGAGGTGGAGGGACCGGCCCAACGAAACCTCGGCAACCCGGCGCAGAATGACCGCCAGGGTGCCAATTCCGGCAGATAGATCTGGTAGATGAGAGCGAAAGATGGCTTGTCCATTCTTGTGATCCACCCTCTCATTTGGAGTCGAACAGATGAGAGGGTTTTTTGTTGTTGAGCGTGGAAACGTGGTGGGTAGCCTTGACCGCTTGATCCATCCTGATTTGGTTGATGCACTTCTACGCACCGCGCACCCGAAAAACTATGGCAAACAAACGTAGCACGAGGAGTATCTGATCCATGATCGTCATGAAATTTGGCGGCACATCGGTCGGCACCGTCGAAGCATTTGCTCAGGTTGCCCGCATCGTCCGCCAGCAAGTTCAGGAGCAAAACGAGGCTGGGCGACCGGGCGTGATCGTCGTGACCAGCGCGATGAGCGGTGTCACCAATATGATCGTCGATGCCGCGGAAAAAGCAGCGACCGGTGATGAGCAGAGCTACAAGAGCGTGCAAAATGCGCTGCTCGTCAAGCATCAATTTGTGGTCGGCCAGTTTATCGAAGATGGCGCCGAACGCGCCGCGCTGGGCCATGTCTTCGACGAGCGTCTGCGCGATTTCGAGCGCCTTTGTAGCAGCATCGCCGTCCTGGGCGAGCGTGACCGCGCGCGGGCTGGACGTGGTCAGCGGGCTGGGCGAACGGTTGAGCGCGCCGCTGTTGGCGGCTGTGTTGCGCGCCCACGGTTTGCCGGCTGAATTCGTGGATGCAGGTGAATTGATCATCACCGACGCGCTGCACGGCGGCGCGGCCCCGCGCATGGCCGAGACAACCCAACGCTGCCGTGATCGACTGCTGCCCATGCTCCAGAATGGAACCATCCCGGTCATCACCGGCTTTGTCGGATCAACCGAGGCCGGCGTGCCGACAACGTTAGGCCGCGGCGGGTCGGACTACTCGGCGGCCATCATCGGCGCAACGCTGGATGTCGATGAAATTCAGATCTGGACCGACGTCAACGGCGTGTTGACGGCCGATCCGCGCATCGTGCCCAACGCCCGCAGTCTCAACCAACTGAGCTATGAAGAGGTTGCTGAGCTTGCCTATTATGGCGCCAAGGTGTTGCATCCCAAGACGGCGACCCCGGCCGTCGAAAAGAGGATTCCGCTGCGCGTGCTCAACACCTTCGAACCGGAGCATCCGGGCACCCGGATTTTGGAACACAGCGACAGCGAAGATGGCGGCACCGTCAAGGCCATCACCGCGATCCGCGCGATGAACCTGATCACGGTCGCCGGCCGCGGCATGATTGGCGTGCCCGGCATTGCTGCGCGTACCTTTGGCAGCGTGGCCACGGTCGGCGCCAATGTCTTGATGATCAGCCAGAGCAGCAGCGAACAGAGCATCTGCTTCGTGGTGCCAGAGTCGTCGGCGGAGACGGTGATCGATGCATTGCGCCAGGAGTTTCGCCAGGAATTGGATCGCCACTACATCGACAGCATTTCTGGTCATTCGCCCATCTCAATCCTGGCTGTGGTGGGCAGCGGAATGCGCGGCACGCCGGGGTTGGCGGCTGGAATCTTCAACGCGGTCGGCAAGGAACGTATCAACGTGATTGCCATTTCGCAAGGCTCCAGCGAGGCGAACGTCAGCCTGGTTGTAGACGATGCGGACACATCGCGTGCGGTCAACGCTATCCATGAGATCTTTGAGTTGCATAGGCCTACGGGAAACCGTCAATCGCAGTTGGCTGTGCTATAATGGCGGGCACAAATAGGGGAGAGCTGGGCACTGTCTAGGTCTCCCCTTTTTCCCATCATGCGGCGTAGCGGTCAGTAGAGGACGCCGCTGCTCTGGCAAGCAACAAAGGTGACATGACGATGCAGGAAATTCCGGTAATTCTCTTTGGTGTGGGCGGCGTGGGCCAGGCTCTGGTGCGCCAGATCATCGAGCATCGCGCGCTACATGCGATCCAATTTGGTTTGCAGTTGCAGGTCGAAGCGATCTGCGATAGCCAGGGTGCGGTCGTCAACACGGGCCACGAGCTTACCGATGATAGTGTGCAGGAAATCTTGGCATGGAAGGCATCTGGCAAGGCGCTGGCCGACCACGCCTTGGGCGGAAGTCAGGCCGACCTGGCCAGCATCGTCGATATTGCCGGTCGTTCCGGTGCAATCGTGGTCGATTGCACCGCCAGCGATGCCACTGTTCCCGCGTTCTTTTTTGCGCTGGACCGAGGCTACAAGATCGCGCTTGCCAACAAGAAACCGTTGACCATTCAGCAGGAGGTTTACGACCGGCTCACCCGAGCCGGCGCCACTGATGACCAGGGTCCGGTTCGGCGCCCCACATCGACCCGCTGGGAGGCGACTGTCGGGGCTGGGTTGCCGGCAATTGCCACCCTCAACCGGCTGTTCGCCAGTGGAGACGAAGTAGCCCGGATTGCAGGCGCATTCAGCGGCACATTGGGCTATGTGATGACCGGTCTGCAAGCGGGCCAATCGTTCAGCGACATCGTACGCGAGGCGCATCGACTTGGCTATACCGAGCCGGACCCGCGCGACGACCTGGGCGGCATCGATGTGGCGCGCAAGGCGCTGATCCTGGCCAGGGGCTTGGGTTGGCAATTGGAGCTGAATGATGTCGAGGTCGTCGGTCTTTACCCAGAGTCTATGGCCGACCTGTCTGTGCCCGACTTTTTGGATGCCCTGCCTCAACTGGACGCAGAGTTCGCAGAACGGGTGCAGGTCGCCAAAGCTCAGGGCAAGGTGCTGCGTTACGCCGCGACCGTTGCCGATGGTCGTTGCAGTGTCGGCCCATTGGTGGTCGAAGCGGGCACTCCTTTGGGCCGCTTGCAGGGGACTGACAATCTGGTTGAGTTCACCACGCGCTGGTATCAGCCGAACCCGCTGGTCATTCAGGGCCGTGGGGCAGGTGTGGATGCCACAGCAGCCGGTGTGCTCAGCGACATCATCGAGTTGGCCTTTACCAAAGACTAATCCGCGGGGGCATTGCATCCAATTCTGGGCTTGCCGCCCGCAGTGCATAGGAGAAATTGGACAGATGGCACTACCGAAGATCAAGGTTGGCGTTTTGGGCGCGACGGGCGCCGTGGGTCAACGATTTGTTCAGATGCTTCAGGGACATCCCTGGTTTGAATTGACCGCGCTCTGCGCCTCCTCGCGCAGCGCCGGCAAAACGTACGGTGACGCATGCAATTGGATCTTGCGCGGCGACATGCCCGCTCATCTGCGCGATGTGGTTGTCGAGCCGTGCGTGCCCAATATCGACTGTGCGCTGGTCTTCAGCGCGCTGCCTGCCCGTGCGGCCGATGATGTGGAAAGCGCATTCGCCGCGGCCGGCTATGCGGTCTGCAGCAATGCACGTTCCCATCGCTACGATGCAGATGTGCCGCTGCTGATCCCGGAGGTGAACCCGGAGCATCTGGAGTTGATCGATATCCAAAAACGAGCGCGCGGGTGGGACGGCTTCATCGCGACCAATCCCAATTGCAGCACGACGCACCTGGTCAGCGCGCTCCATCCGCTGCACCAGCGCTTTGGCGTGAAGAAGGTCTTTGTTGTCACCATGCAAGCCATCAGCGGCGCGGGGTATCCCGGGGTTAGCAGCATGGATATTCTGGACAACGTCGTGCCCTTCATCAGCGGTGAAGAAGAGAAGATGGAGCAGAAGGAGCCGCAAAAGTTGTTGGGTATTTTCGACGGCAAGCAGGTCCAATATGCCGACTTTGTCATCAGCGCCCATTGCAACCGGGTTCCGGTGCGAAATGGACATTTGGAGGCGGTCAGCGTAGAATTCGACGCAACGCCAACCCGAGAGGAGATCGTTCAGGCCTGGGAGGAATACTTGCCACTTCCGCAGCGATTGGAACTGCCCAGCGCACCGCACCCGGCCATCATCGTCCGCGAAGAGGCCGATCGACCGCAGCCACGGTTGGACCGGTTGGCCGGCTCCATTCCCGGGATGGCGACAGTGGTGGGACGGCTCCGACCGGACCCGTTGTTTGATTTCAAGTTTCTTGCCTTTGGACACAACACCATCCGTGGTGCGGCAGGGGGCAGTCTGCTAAACGCAGAGTTGATCGTTGCCCAGGGAAGATTAGGCGCGGAGGCCGCTGCATTGGCGCAGAGGCTGCAAGTAGCGTAGAATCGGAAGCGACTAGAGAAGTTGGGGCGCGGTTGTCGGACAGCGCCCCAACCCATTTACAAGCCCCGACTGCCTATGGCAAATAGGTTTTGGCGGGTTGGTAACCGTAGGGCAATCTGACCTGTCTGTTTCGTCCGGTCCAATTTGCCCATGTCCATCCGTGTGATGACTGAATGAGTATATAGGGGGACAGTGTGAGTATTCCGTCGACCACAGAAGCACCTGCAAAAAGTGATGCCCGCCCGATGTTGGAGAACCATGGCTGGGGCAAACTCTCGGATCTGTGCGACGATCTGGTGGTATATCGGAACTTGCGTCCTCTGGATGATCGCCTGCCGGATCGTCGCGTCGTCTTGCGCAAGGCAGGGTTGAGCAATGACCGTACCCCACGCAAGGTAGATGGCGAATATGCCCAGGTCGCGCTCTGGATCGCCAGAGAAGCTCAGAAAGTGCGCGGCGCATCGGTCAACCTTCAGGAACTGCTCTTCATCGGCGACACGCTCTACAACGATGGCCAGGCCTATCGCAATATGAAGAAAGTAAGCGGTTGGCAGAGCGCCTGTTTTATCTGCTCGGAAGCCTTGGGTGAGGAGCCTAGCTCGGAGGTCGATGACACGGACGAGATATTCTGTGCAAACCGCTGGTCGGCCCTGGGCGCGTGGATCGGTCGAGCCAGGGAGCAGGGCATGGCACTGGATAGCCAGACTCTGGTTGTGATCGACATCGACAAGACTGCTTTGGGCGCCAAGGGCCGCAATGACAAGGTGATTGACAAAGCCCGTCTTGAGGGAATCTATCGCACGATGGACGCTGTACTCGGCGACGACTTTGACCGCGCTGCGTTCGAGACCCACTACGCCGAACTCAACCATGCCCGCTATCACCCGCTGACCGCTGACAATCAGGACTATCTGGCCTATGTCTGTCTGGTCATCAATGCTGGGCTGATTGATTTTGACGAAGTGGTCAGCGAGATGGAAAATGGCAGCCTGGACAACTTCGAACAGTTCTTGCGCTGGGTTGATACCCGCATGATGGGCAACCCGTTGGGCGGAGAGAGTTTCCGCCAGGTCCACGAGTCCGTAGTCTGTAGCGTGCGGATTGGCGATCCGACGCCGTTCAAGAGCTTCCGTCGCCAAGAGTTTATTTCGACCGTCGAGCATATGGGTGTGACGCAAGATGGCGCCGCGGTTGAAGAGGTGATCGCCCAAGAGATCACGCTGACCCAAGAGATCTTTGAGCTTGCCAGGTGGCTGCGCAGCGAGCATTGCCTTG